>USHH01000051.1 GCA_900554345.1 uncultured Bacteroidales bacterium
GCGGCAGCAGGCGTGAAGCCCCGCTGCCGCGCTCGTGTGATGCGAAAATCCGCAGTGGTCTCAATTGCGTTTTATTTTCTTTAGTTCCTTTTCGTTGACCGTTACGGGATAGGTGTCCTTGAGGCGTGCCACCCACTCATCCATCAATACGTTCTGGTAGTCGCTGATCACCTGGCCCTTGACATCGCTGACCTCCTCGGGCACCTCTATGAGTCGGGGCTCATAGAGGAAGATGTCGGTGAAGCTGCCTGTGGGCCTGGCGGTGCCGGTGGCGAAGAAGAGGGCGTCGACCTGGGGATTGGCGCCCTTGGCCACGAGCACCCTTTCGGCCTGGGCCTTACCGGGGAACTCCCTGCGGATGGTGACGCCTATGGTGTCGCCGCCCAGAGTGTTGAGACGCTCCTTCACGAGGGCGGTGACGGAGTCGCCGACAGTCTGCACGAGATAGCCCTTCACCCTCGGGGCGTCCCACTTATACTCGTCGCGGTGGGAGGCGAAATATTTCTCGAGGCCCTCCTTGTCGCGCGAGGCCTTCTCCCATGCCATCTGGTTGCTGATGTTGAAGAGGAGGGTGCCCTCGCAGTATTCGTTGAGCAGATTGCGGTAGTCGTCGTTGACGGCGGCGAGTGCCTCCTCCTCGGCGTCGAGGAGCTTGCGGTTGGCCAGGCGTTCCCACGAGAGGTCGAAGATATCGCGTGCGGCATCGGCGTCGGCGCCCTTGGCGGGAGCCATCATGGCGATGAGCTCGGAGGCCGGCAGCGGCTTGCCGTCGATCGCGGCTATGGCCATGTCGCCGTCGGGAGCGGTGGAGAAGCGGCTGATGTAGACGGAGTCGAGGCCGTTGGCGAGCGCCTCGCGCATGGCGGCGAGGTTGGCGGAGTTGAGGTCGGTGTCATGCTTTCTTGCCATCAGCTCGTTGTGATGCCGGCGCACCATGCGGTGACGGGCGTCCTGCGGCGACTGCATCTTCCGGAGCACCTCGGCCTTCACCTGCTCGGCGGGCACCGACTTGCGGGCATCGAGCTTCTTGATGATATGCCAGCCGAACTGCGACTCGAAGGGAGCCGTGATGTCGCCGGGAGCGGCTGCGAAAGGCACCGAGTCGAAAGCGGCCACCATCTCGCCTGAGCCGAACCAGGGAAGCAGGCCGCCCTGACGTCCGGAGTTCTTGTCGTCGGAGAGCTGCGCCGCAAGCTTCTCAAACTGTCGGGGGTCGTCTTTCACGATATTGTAGATGCTGTCGATCTGCCGGCGCACCTCGGCCTTCTGTTCTGCCGTGGCGTTCTTGGGCAGCATCTTGAGGATATGCTCCACTTTCACCTGGCCGCGTGCGGGGCGGTGCTTGCCGCCGAGAAGTATATGATAGCCGACTCCGGAGTCGATCACGTCGGAGAGCTCACCCTCGGCGAGGGCATAGACGGCTGTCTCGAAGGGATATGGAAACTTGCCGGCGGCGATGTAGCCGAGATGGCCGTGGTTGGTCTTCGCCGAGCGGTCCTGGCTGAACCGCACCGCTATGTCGTCGAAAGTGGCGTCGCCGTCGGCGATCACCTTGCGCAGGCTGTCGGCGAGGGCCTTGGCCTTGACATTGTCGGCGTGCCGGCGTGTCTTGCCGATCATGATATGGCTGGCCTCCACTTCCTCGTCCATGCGGGCCATGGTCTCGTCGACGAATGAGAGGATATAGGTGCTGTCGTTGAGATAGGGAGCGGCGAGCTCGTCGCGATACTGCATCGTCTCCTTGACGTAGGATGCGGCGGTGTCGAGGCCGTGGGCGCGGGCGTCGGCCACCTTCAGCTTATAGATCTTGAAGGTCTCCACGTAGTCTTCGAGCGACTGCGGCTCTATCTGCTGCTTGCTGTTTTTGTTGTAAAGATATTCAAATTCCGATTTAGGCACGTCAACGCCGTTGACGGTCATGATGACAGGGTCTTTGGCAGCCCAGGCCAACCCGCATGCGGCGAGGCCGAAGGGAATGACAATCTTTTTTTTCATTTGGACGGTTGAAAATAGATGCTGTTTTCTTGATTATCGGCAGGGGGCGACACAATCCGCCCCTGTCCGCATATAGACTAAACGGCCTCGGCAGCCAAAAATTATGAAGCGGAATAAAAAGCTGCTTAATTTCCCATCTCGGAGATGAATTTCACCTTCACCAGTCGCACTTCCTGGTCGGAGTAGTCGGAGCCGAGCTCCTCGAGCAGGAGGTCGATGCTGTCCGACTCCGTCTCGCGCAGGGTGTCGGTGATCTCGTCGACACGGTCGTCGTCGATCACCTCCTCGATGAAGTAGTCGATATTGAGCTTTATGCCGCTCTCCACGATGGACTCGAGCTCGTCGAGGAGCTCGTCGAAGGAGATTCCCTTGCTGTCGGCAAACTCCTCGAGGTCGATCTTGCGGTCGACGGCCTGTATCAGGGAGACCTTGAGCTTGCTGCGGCTGTTGGTGGTGCGCACGCGGATATCCTCGGGGCGGGTGATGTCGTTGTCTTCCACATGGCGCCTGATGAGCTCCACGAATTCCTGGCCGTAGCGTCGGGCCTTTCCGACGCCTACTCCGGGGAGGGCGGCGAGCTCCTCGAGGGTGACGGGATAGAATGTCGACATGGCCTCGAGCGCGGGGTCCTGGAAGATGACGTAAGGAGGCAGGCTGAGCGAGCGGGCCTTGTGCCTGCGGAGGTCTACGAGCATGGCATAGAGCGACGGGTCGGTGACCGACGAGGAGCTGTCGTGGCCCCCCAGCTCGAGGCTGACCTCCGAGAAGCTGCGGTCTTTCACCACCATGAATCTCTTCGGACTCTCCAGAAACGCCCGTCCGGCGTCGGAGACCCGCAGCTGGCCGCAAGAGTCCATGTCGCTGACGAGATATCCCTCGATGACGCCCTGGCGGAGCACGGCCCTCAGCAGCGTCTCCTCCACGTCGGAGGCGCATCCCACCACCTCGCGTGTGGAGGGGTGCTGCCGGAAAGCGGCGCCCCCTATGCCGCGCATGATGTCGATGATGAAGTCGGCCTTGTATTGCTCGCCGAGGCGCATGATGGTCTCGATGGCCCAGCAGAGGAGCTCGGAGGCCTCGGTCTCCTCTCGCGGCGTCAGGCAGTTGTCGCAGTTGCCGCAGTTGTCGCTCCCGTATCGCTCGCCGAAATAATGGAGCAGGATGCGGCGCCGGCATATCGACGACCGGGCATAGCTCTGTGTCTCGGCCAGCAGCTGGCGCCCGATCTCCTGCTCGGCGGGTGTCTTGCTCTGCATGAGCTTCTCGAGCTTCTGTATGTCTTTCGGGGAATAGAAGGCTATGCAGCGTCCCTCTCCCCCGTCGCGTCCGGCGCGCCCTGTCTCCTGATAGTAGCCCTCGAGGCTCTTGGGGATGTCGTAGTGCACCACAAACCTGACGTCGGGCTTGTCGATGCCCATGCCGAAGGCTATGGTGGCCACGATCACCTGCACGTCTTCCATAAGGAAGGCGTCCTGATTGGCGGCGCGGGTCGCGGCGTCGAGGCCGGCGTGGTAAGGGAGGGCCTTGATGTCGTTGACGCGCAGGGTGTCGGCGAGCTCCTCCACCTTCTTGCGCGAGAGGCAGTAGACGATGCCCGACTTGCCGCGCATCCCCTTGATGAAGCGTATCACGTCGCGGTCGATGTCCCTGGTCTTGGGGCGGACCTCGTAATAGAGGTTGTCGCGGTTGAAGCTCGACTTGAAGACCTTCGCGTCGAGCATCACGAGGTTCTTCTGTATGTCGTACTGCACCTTCGGCGTGGCCGTGGCGGTCAGGGCGATGAGGGGATGCTGCCCCACCTCGTTGATGATGGAGCGGATCTTGCGGTATTCGGGACGGAAGTCGTGGCCCCATTCCGAAATGCAGTGTGCCTCGTCGACGGCGTAGAACGAGATTTTGACAGAACGCAGGAAATTGATGTTCTCCTCCTTGGTAAACGACTCCGGAGCGACATAGAGAAGCTTGGTGTGGCCGGACGCCACATCCGACTTCACCCTGTCGACCGCCGCCTTGTTGAGCGAGGAATTGAGGAAATGGGCCACGCCGTCGTCGTCGCCGTAATGGCGCATGGAGTCGACCTGGTTTTTCATCAGGGCGATCAGTGGCGAGATGACGATGGCAGTGCCTTCCGACATTATGGCGGGAAGCTGGTAGCAGAGCGATTTGCCGCCGCCGGTGGGCATCAGCACGAAGACATCTTCCCCGGAGAGAAGCGTTGATATGATGTCGAGCTGATTGCCCTTGAACTTTTCAAATCCGAAGTTGTCTTTGAGCGCCTTCAGGATTGCATTCTGGTCTACCATAGACAGGAGAAAATCGTTTAAACTTCACTAATCTGTTGAAAGATATACAAAGTTAAAAAAATTTCCTGTAAAATCTATAAGAAATCGGAGAAAAATCATATAAAAAAAAGCAGCGGAGCCGCAGTCTCCGTGGAAATGCGGCTCCGCGCGATGCGGAGGTATCGGGCTCCGGGTCTCTCAGTCGGCCAGGGCTGTCTTCTCGTAATGCGCCTTCTTCAGCTTCTCGTCTACGTATCTGTCGTCGACCACAAACTTCCTGACGGGCTCGGAGGGGACCTCATACATGGCGTCGACCATGATCGTCTCCACGATGGAGCGGAGGCCGCGGGCGCCGAGCTTGTATTCGATGGCCTTGTCGACGATGAGGTCGAGGGCCTTGTCGGTGAATTCGAGCTCCACGCCGTCGAGCAGGAAGAGCTTCTTATACTGTCGGGTGATGGCGTTCTTGGGCTCCGTGAGGATGCGCCGGAGCGCCTCGCGGTCGAGCGGGTCGAGGCTGGTGAGGATCGGCAGACGGCCGATGATCTCGGGGATGAGGCCAAACGACTTGAGGTCTTGCGGCAGCACGTAGCGCATGAGATTCTCGCGCTGGCGCTTCTTTGCGGCCTCGTCGTGGCCGTAGCCCACCACGTGGGTGTTGAGACGGGAGGCGATTTTGCGCTCGATGCCGTCGAAGGCGCCGCCGCAGATGAAGAGGATGTTCTTGGTGTCGACCGGAATCATCTTCTGCTCGGGGTGCTTGCGGCCTCCGTTGGGGGGCACGAGCACCGTGCTCCCCTCGAGGAGTTTGAGGAGGCCCTGCTGCACACCCTCGCCGCTGACGTCGCGGGTGATGGATGGGTTGTCGCTCTTGCGGGCTATCTTGTCGATCTCGTCGATGAAGACGATGCCGCGCTGTGCCTTCTCCACGTCGTAGTCACACACCTGGAGCAGGCGGGTGAGCAGCGACTCGATGTCCTCGCCCACATATCCGGCCTCGGTGAGCACCGTGGCGTCGACGATGGTGAAGGGCACGTCGAGCAGGCGGGCGATGGTCTTGGCGAGGAGCGTCTTGCCGGTGCCTGTGGGGCCCACGAGGATGATGTTCGACTTCTCGATGTCGACGTCATCCTTGGCGTCGGCCTGCTGTATTCGCTTGTAGTGGTTGTAGACGGCCACCGAGAGGTATTTCTTGGCGTCGTCCTGGCCTATCACATATTCGTCGAGGAAAGCCTTGATCTCCTTCGGCTTCGGAATCTCGCCCGCGGGGGCGTCCTTTCCCCCGTCGGTCTTCCTGCGCGTCTTGAGCTGCGTGTCGCGGGCCTGGTCGATGAAGGTGATGCAGTCGGTGCAGAGGTTGAGCCCGTCGAGCACCGTCACCACCGGATTCTGCGGAGAGTCGGGCATCCCGCACATCGAGCATGAATGTCCTTGTTTTCTTGGAGACATAATATATGTGTTGGGTCGGAGTGATTAAGCGTTGTCTTCTTTCTTTCTGGAGTTGACGAGGATCTTGTCGATCATGCCGTATTCCTTGGCCTCACGCGCGATCATCCAGTAGTCGCGGTCGGAGTCGGCCTCCACCTTCTCGAAAGGCTGTCCGGAGTGGTCGGAGATGATTCTGTAGAGCTCTTCCTTGAGCTTTAGGATCTCGCGTGCGGTGATCTCTATGTCGGATGCCTGACCCTGGATGCCGCCCATTGGCTGATGGATCATGACGCGGGAGTGAGGGAGGGCATATCGCTTACCCTTCTGTCCGGCCACGAGGAGCACGGCGGCCATCGACGCGGCCATGCCGGTGCATATCGTGGAGACGTCGCTGTTGACATACTGCATGGTGTCGTATATTCCGAGTCCGGCGTAGACGGAGCCGCCGGGAGAGTTGATATATAGCGAGATGTCTTTGTCGGGGTCGATAGAGTCGAGATAGAGGAGCTGCGCCTGGATGATGTTGGCCGAGGTGTCGGTCACCTGTGTCCCCATGAATATGATGCGGTCCATCATGAGGCGGGAGAAGACGTCCATCTGGGTGACGTTGAGCTGACGCTCCTCGAGGATGTATGGATTCATGTAGTCGGCCCGGGGCACTGCGACGCTGTTGTCGATATGGCGGATATATCCGTCGAGCGTGTTGGAATCGAGGCCCTTGTGGTTCACGGCCCAGTTCCTGAAATCATTGGTCATGTTCATATTGTTGATATTTGAATTTCAGAGAGCAAAAAGTGTGCCAGATATATAACAACCGCCGGGGCGAATTGTATGAAGCCGCCCCCCGGGAATTGCGGGGAGCGGCTGGATATGGGTGCCGGGCCGGAGGCCTGTAAATGGCGGCTTACTTGTAGAGCTCCTTGTATTCGTCGGCGCTCACCTCTTTCTCGTCGAGCGTCACGTTGTCGTGGATTGCGGCGAAGAGCTTGTTGGTGAGGGTGTTCTCGTGCAGGCGCTGGTTGGCGTTCTTGTCCTTGAGGATTTCGCGGGCATAGTTGTCGACGGCCTCCTCGGGAAGGTTGGCGATGCCGTACTGCATGATCTGGCGGTAGACGATCTGGCGGGCGGCCTTCATCATGTCGTCGTCGTCGACGGTGATCTTGAGGTCTTCGGCGATCTTGTTGCGCACGAGGTCCCAGCAGAGGGCGGGGCGCATCCCGGTGTATTTCTCCTCTACGTTCTCATCGGTGATGTCCTCGTTGTTGTTGATGAGGAACTCCTTGAGCACGTCGTCGGGGAGCTGGAGGTCGCCCACGGCCTTCATCACGGCGTCCTTGGCGTCGATGCCGAAGCGGTAGGAGGAGTCGTTGACGAGGCCGGCCTCGATGATGCCTGTGATTTCCTTGCGGAAGGCGTCGAGGTCAGAGGCCTTCTCCTTTCCGAGCACATTGTCGAAGAATTCCTGGTCGAGCTCGGCTGGGCGCACCACGATGATCTCCTTGATGTCCATCTGGAAATCGCCGTTGTAGGAAGCGGCGTCCTTCTTGTCGACGTTAAGCATGGAGGAGAGCTCGGCGGGATTGCCGTCGCAGGTGGCGTAGGGGTTGAAGACCACCACGTCGCCGACGTGCTTGCCGAGGAAGAGCTGGCGCTGCTCGTCGCTCTTGAAATATTTCGGGGATACGATGCCGTTTTCCACCACGATGCCCCCCTCGGCCACGGTGCCGTCGGGGTTGAGCTGGGTGATCACGCCCTTGACGAGGGCGTCGGCCTCGACCTCCTCGCCGGGGATCTGGCGGGAGAAGCGCTCGCGCATGCGCTCCACTTCCTCGTCTACCATCTTGTCGTCGACCTTGATCTTGTAGTAGGGGATGTGGAGGTCCTTGCTCACGGGATCGGAGATCTCGGGAGCGAGGCCCACGCGGAACCTGAAGACGAACTCGGCGTTGTCGATGTTGAAATCGTTGTCCTTCTCGGGCACGGGGTTGCCGAGCACCTGGAGCTTGTTTTCCTTGATATAGTCGAAAATGGCGTTGCCGACGGTCTTGTTGACCACATCGTATTTCACGGCGTTGCCGTATTTCCTTCTGATGAGGTCGGCGGGCACGTGTCCTGGGCGGAAGCCGGGCTCGGCATGCTTCTTGCCGAAGTCCTTGAGCTGCTGTTTCACCTTATCGGCGTAGTCTTTTTCTTCAAGAGTCACGGTGATTTCGCCGTGAAGATCATCGAGCTTGTCGTAGTTTACGTTCATTTTTATATCTGTTGTATTTCTTTGTCGGTGGGCTGGCCCGAAGGCCGGAATTATTGCAGCCGCAAAGGTAAGAAATTTTATTGTGGCTGGCAAATGCGCGCGGATGAAAACGATAAAAATGGCCCGGAAGAGGGTGTGTCAGTGCATGAAGAAGGCGGTGAAAGCCTTTTCGGTGTCGAAGTGGTCGCTTAGTCCTGCGGTCTCCCTGGCGCTGTGCATCGCCCATATGGCGCATCCCATGTCGACGCCGCTGAGGTCGAGCTGCGATGTGAGGATGTTGCCGAGCGTGGAGCCTCCGGCCACGTCGCCGTGGTTGACGAAATACTGGCAAGGCACCTTGGCCTCGCGACATAGTGCGCGGAAGACGGCCGCGGAGCGGGCGTCGGTCATATACTTGCAGTTGGCGTTGATCTTCACCACGGGGCCGCCGCCGATTACGGGATGGTTGGTGGGGTCGTATTTCTCATTGTAGTTGGGGTGCCAGGCATGGGCGTTGTCGGCCGAGATGAGGAAGGAGGAGGCTATGGCCTGATGGAAGGCCTGCGGGGCGTCGGGCTCGAGGCATGCGGTGACGCGCTCCGCGAGCGAGCGGGCGAAGGCGGAGGCGGCGCCCTGCTTGGTGGAGGAGCCTGTCTCCTCGTTGTCGAAGATCATGATCATGCGCGTGGCGGGGCATGGCTTGTCGGCCGAGAGCTCGAGGGCCTCGAGGGCGGCGAAGGCCATGGAGAGGTCGTCGATGCGCGCCGACTGGTAGTATTCCCCCTCCAGGCCGCAGACGCCGGCCTTCTCGTAAGGATAGAGGCAAAGCTCGTAGTCGAGGATCCTGTCTGGCTCCGTCTTGAGCTCGCCGGCGAGCATCAGGCGTATGAAGCCGCCGTTTTCGGAGGCCTGTCGCAGCTGCTCCTTGGAGAAGTAGCCGAGCACGGGCTTCATGTCTTTCTGCACCGAGAGGGGGTTGCCCTCGTTGACCTGACGGTTGAAATGGATGGCGAGATGCGGAATCGTGGCCACGGGGCGCCGGAAGTCGACCAGACGTGTCTCCGGCTCCAGGGGATTGCCGGAGTCGAGCATCACGCGGCCGGAGATGGAGAGGGGCCGGTCGAACCAGGTGTACATGATGCCGCCGCCGTATTTCTCCACATTGAGGCCCACCACTCCCCCGTCGCCGTAGATCTCGGGGTTTGTCTTGATCTTGAAGCATGGGCTGTCGCTGTGGGCGGCGATAAGGCGGAAGCCTCCCTTCGAGGGGAGCTCCGTGCCGGGGATGAAGGCGAAGATGGCGGAGTCGTTTTTCGTCACGTAGTAGCGGGCGCTCTTGCGGAGGCGCCAGGGCTCTCGGGGATCGAGCTCCTCGAAGCCGAGGTCGTCGAGCTCGCGCTTCATGCGGGCCACGGCCATGAAATTGCATGTCGACTCGTCGAGACGCTCGAAGAGCCTGTCGATATCATTCATTTCTGTCGGATGTTAGATATATATGGTTGAGGGCCCGGAGCACATTGCAGAGGGTCTGGGCCCAGTAGGCCACGAAGTCGTCGTGGCATTCGGAGTATGCCTCCTCCGCGCGTTCTCCCTGAGTGTCGCTGACCACGGAGATGAAGTTGTAGAGGGGCTGGAAAATGTCGGCCAGGCATTCGGCGACGGAAGCGGCCACCGGAGTGTCGCTGTATTTCATGTCTTCCTCGAAGGTCTCCAGGAAGACGTCGTCGGGGCCGATGAGCGACTCCACGCGCCGGCGCACACTCTCGTAGAAGTCCTCGTCGACGTATGAGGCCGGGATGCCTCCCTCAAAGTCCGGCTCGACGCCGACGGCCGGCCTGATGTCGATAAACTCGTAGTAAATCCTCGGCAGCAGATGGAGCATGGTGTCGATAAACTCCGACCTGTCTGTCTCGCGGGCCTCCTCGAGGGCCGAGCAATAGCGCGCGCAAAGGGCGCTCAGCTCTATGAGGCGGTGTCTTGAGAGATCATTTTCCATATATTCCTATATATAAGTTGTGGCGGTGTATGTAGCTGAGCACGTCGTCGGGCACGAAAAAGGCCATGTCGCGCCCCTCGGCGATCTGCCGGCGTATGAAGGTCGACGAGATCTCCATCTGGGGGGCATCGGCGGCCAGAGCCACCCCTGGCGGCGTGTGTTCAGGCATGGGGTAGCCCGGGCGGGGATAGACTATGATGCCGAACTCCTCGAGGATCTCGCGGGCGTTGCGCCAGCGGTGGAAGGAGAGCCATGAGTCGCTGCCCACCACCAGCGAGAAGCGGCAGTCGGGATGCTGCTCGCGCAGGCGGCAGAGGGTGACGTAGGTATAGGAGGGCGCCGGCAGATGCATCTCGAAGTCGGAGACCCTCACGCCGCGGCATCGGGCGGCCACCAGGGCCGCCATGGCGAGGCGGTGACGGTCGGGGGCCGGCATGCTGTCGGTCTTCAGCGGATTTCGGCGCGACACCATCAGCCAGAGCTCGTCGAGACCCGCGAACTGCGACATATAACCGGCCACTATGGCGTGGCCGGTGTGTATGGGGTCGAAGCTCCCGCCGTAGATGCCTATGTGGCGCATGCCTCGGGGAAGGTCAGGCTATGAAGTCCTTGATGATGCGGCGGGTCTCCTCCACGGCCTGGTCGAGATTGTCGTTGACCACCGTGTAGTCGAACCTCGGAGCGAAGCTCATCTCGTATTCGGCCTTGTCGAGGCGCTTCTGGATAGACTCGGGGCTGTCGGAGCCGCGGCTGGCGAGACGCTCGCGCAGGGCGTCGATGCCCGGGGGCAGGATGAAGATGGAGAGGGCGTCGGCGCAGAAACGCTGCTTCACGTTGACGCCGCCCTTCACGTCGATGTCCATTATGAGGTTGCGCCCCGAGGAGAGCACGCGCTCCACCTCCGAGCGGAGGGTGCCGTAGAAGGTGCCTGCGTAGACCTCCTCCCACTCCACGAACTCACCCTTGCGGGCGCGGCGGGCAAACTCCTCGGCCGTCATGAAGTAGTATTCCCTGCCGTGCTGCTCGTTGCCGCGCGGCTGGCGGCTGGTGGCCGAGATCGAGAAGCCCAGCTTGAGCTCCGGGTCCTGCATCAGCCTTTCTATGATGGTGGATTTGCCGGCTCCTGAGGGGGCCGACATGATGATGATTTTCCCTCGTTGCTTTCCGGTATTGGTTTTAAAGTCCATAATTGAGTCTCAATATTTATATAGTCGATTTAGATTTCATGTATGCGCCGCGCTCAGAGCACGTTGAGCACCTGCTCCTTGATCTGCTCGAGCTCGTCTTTCATCCTCACCACGATCTTCTGCATCCCGGCGTCGTTGGATTTGGAGCCGAGGGTGTTGATCTCACGGCCCATCTCCTGGGCGATGAATCCGAGCTTCTTGCCCACGCCCGACGACGCCTTGC
>USHH01000052.1 GCA_900554345.1 uncultured Bacteroidales bacterium
ACAAGTTTATCGGCGACTTCATAAAGAAGGAGCTCGACGACTACCTCCACAAGCACACCGACACGGCCGACACGATGATGAAGAAGATCGCGGCCAGCGAGAAGGAACGCAAGGCGATGGCCGGCGTTGCCAAGCTCGCCCGCGAGAAAGCAAAGAAGGTCAGCCTCCACAACCGCAAGCTCCGCGACTGCCGCATCCACTACAACGACCCGCAGAAAAACAGCGCGAAAAGCGACGGCAAGCCCGACCTCCGCGAGGAGTCGTCGATATTCATCACCGAGGGAGACTCCGCATCGGGCACCATCACCAAGGTGCGCAACGCCGAGACGCAGGCTGTCTTCTCGCTGCGCGGCAAGCCCCTCAACTCCTACGGCATGACGCAGGAGGTGGTGTATAAGAACGACGAGTTCAACCTCCTTCAGGCGGCTCTCAATATCGAGGAGGGTATTGACGGACTACGCTACAACAAGGTGATCATCGCCACCGACGCCGATGTCGACGGCATGCACATACGCCTGCTCGTGCTCACGTTCTTCCTGATGTTCTTCCCCGACCTGGTGAAAAAGGGACACGTATACATACTTCAGACCCCCCTCTTCAGGGTGAGAGACAAGAACGCCGTGAAACGAAGCCGCAAGCGAAAGGCACAGAAAAGCGAGACACCCGCCGAACGAGACACCTTCTACTGCTATACCGACGAGGAGCGCGAGAAGGCAATAGCGCGTCTGGGCACCAACGCCGAGATCACCCGCTTCAAGGGCCTCGGCGAGATCAACGACGTGGAATTCGCCGACTTCATAGGCCCGGAGATGAGGCTCGACCCGGTGACGCTCCGAAAGGAGGACACCGTGGAGAAGATCCTCGAGTTCTATATGGGAAAGAACACCATGGAGCGACAGAACTTCATTATCGACAACCTCGTGGTGGAAGACGACTCGGAGATATGACGACCGCACTCTTCGCAGGGAGTTTCGACCCCTTCACCATCGGACACCTCGACATCGTGGAGCGCGGACTGCGTCTCTTCGACCGAATCGTAGTGGGCATCGGCTACAACGAAAACAAGCCCGGCGACTGGACACCGGCGGAACGCCTCGCCGCGATAAAGGTATTATTCCAGGATCAACCACGGGTTGAGGCCGCCGTCTACACGGGGCTGACAACCGACTTCGCAGCCCGATGCGGCGCCACGGCGCTGCTCCGCTCCGCCAGAAACGAGGCCGACTTCGGATATGAGCGCAACCTCGCTGACGTAAACCGCAACATAGCCGGCATCGAGACCGTTATACTGACGGCCCGTCCGGAGCTCGCATTCATATCAAGCTCGATGGTGAGGGAGCTGACGCACTTCGGCAAGAACCCCTCGCAATACATAGCGGGACCCTTCCAGACTCCACAGAAATACAGAAAACAATAGAACAGCAATCGAAAATATGAAAAGACTACCGATATACCTCATCGCGCTGCTTACGCTCGGAATGGCAACGGCACGCGCCTTCGACCAGACCATGACCGAGAACGCCAAGCTGCGTCTCGCCGAGGCCGCCATCGCCCAGCTTTACGTCGACAGCGTCGACGAGACAAAGCTTGTGGAAGATGCCATAAAGGGGATGCTCGAGGGGCTCGACCCGCACTCCTCATACAGCAACGCCGAGGAGACAAAGGAGCTAAACGAGCCCCTCACCGGCAACTTCAGCGGCATCGGCATCACCTTCAACATGAACCAGGACACGCTCTACGTGATACAGACAGTGAGCGGAGGCCCCTCCGAACGAGTGGGCATTCTCGCCGGCGACCGCATAATCAGAGTCAACGACACCATTGTGGCCGGAGTGAAGATGAAAAACACCGACATCATGAAGCGCCTGCGCGGCCCCAAGGGCACCGATGTCGACGTCAGGGTGCTCCGGCCCTCCGGCGCACGCTACGACAGCATCGACTTCACCATCACACGCGCCGACATACCCATCTACAGCGTCGACGCCGCCTATATGGCCGATCCAAAGACGGGATACATACGCGTCAACAAGTTCGCGGCCGAGACCGCCAATGAGTTCGCCAAGGCCGTGAACGACCTCAGGAAACAGGGTATGGAACAGCTGATCCTCGACCTCGTGGACAACGGCGGCGGCTACCTCAACGCCGCCGTGGAGATGCTCGGAGAGCTCCTCCCCCAGGGAAGCCTCGCCGTCTACACCGAGGGCACCAAGAGCCCGCGCATCAACAACCATACCCAGCCCTCGGGCCGCGAGCCACTCTTCAGCGACGGACGACTCGTAGTGATGGCAAACCAGTATTCGGCATCCGCCTCCGAAATCACCTCCGGCGCCATCCAGGACTGGGACCGAGGTCTCATCGTGGGGCGCCGCACCTTCGGCAAGGGCCTCGTGCAGCGTCCCATCCCTTTCCCCGACGGCTCGATGATGCGCCTCACGGTCGCCCACTATTACACTCCATCCGGCAGAGACATCCAGAAGCCATATGAGAAGGGCGACCAGAAAAGCTATGACCTCGACATACTCGACCGCTACAACCGCGGCGAGCTGATGCACGCCGACTCCGTGCACTACATCGACTCGCTGCGCGTCAACACCCTGCGTCTCGGAAGACCGATCTACGGAGGCGGAGGCATATCCCCCGACAGGTTCGTGCCACTCGACACCACGGCATTCACGAAATACTACCGCAATGTGGTGGCCAAAGGGCTCATCAACCGATACGCCATTTCGTATGTAGACGCCAACCGCAAGGCCATCAAGGCCAAATATCCCACCGACAGCGACTTCATCGCCGGATTCGAGGTGACTCCCGAGATGATCGACGCCCTGCTCCGGAGCGCCGACAAAGAGGGCGTGGAACGCAACGACGAGGAAGCGGCCAAGAGCCGGGAGCTCTTCGAGATGGTGATAAAGGGGCTTATAGGACGCGACGTCTACGACAACGCCACTTATTTCAAAGTCTACAACAACTACGACCCGATATTCCGCGAGGCGCTGCGGATCATCAACTCCGACGACTACGACCGGCTGCTGAGCGCCCCGAAAGGATAAAACAAAAACACACAGAGCAAACGCCCAATGAGAGCGACTACAGCATTGATTCTCGCAATCTGCATCTGCGGATGCGCCGCTGCCGGCGCATCCATGCAGAAGAAACCCAAATTCCGACATGTCGACACCCCCAGGGAGGAGACGGAATACATCCCGGTGTATGTGGAGACGCCACTCCCCTTCGACTCCACGCGCCTACGCGTGAGAGACCCGTGGGAAATACTCGACTCCCTGCCGTCGAAGCCACTGAAGCCCTGGCAGGTCAACCTCATCGACGCTCCATGGATCTTCTCCGGCTACCGCCAGCTTCTCGACAAGGACTTCGTCATAAAGCTCCCCTCGGGAGCAAAGGGGGTGGCCGTGATATGCGGCGACACCATAGCGGCAGCCGGGCAGCTCGCCTTCGAGGAGACTCTGACTCCCGATACACTCGACATCACCTCGGCGCGACTCCCGGAGCTCGACCGCTCCGGCGGCATCGACATACTCAACGGCGACGTCATGCCCAGCTGGCTCCACGAGGCGCTGACCTTCAACCGCCTCCAGCAGGACTTCATCTACAGATACATGATGTCGCATCCGCAGGCCATCGAGGTGGCTTACTGGGATCTCCCCGAGCCCCCGCGACTCCCGGAGGAAGACCGCAGCTACGCCTCCTACCTGAAGAAGCTGAACCTCCCCGAAGTGGATGTGGAGAAAGCCATAATCCCGGAGCAGGAGATGGAAAAGCGCCACTGGCTACACAACCTGAACGCCGGACTACAGTTCTCGCAGGCTTTCCTCAGCACCAACTGGTATCAGGGCGGCAACAACCATATATCCGGAATCGGCAATTTCTACTGGAAGGTGACCCTGAACAAGGTGTATCACCCCAACCTTCTTTTCGAGAGCACGCTCCAGTATAAGCTCGGACTTTACTCCAACCCTAAGGAGGAGGTGCATTCCTATTCCATTTCCGAAGACCTATTCCAATATAACCTCAATGCCGGCCTCAAGGCAGTCCACAACTGGTTCTATTCTTACAACCTCCTGTTCAAGACCCAGTTTCTCAACAACTACGAGCGCAACAGCGACAAGCGCAAGGCTGCCTTCCTCTCTCCCGGCGAGCTAAACATGGGTCTCGGTATGACATACTCCAAGCAGAACGAGAAGAAGACGATGCAGCTCAACGTATCCATGTCGCCCATCTCATACAACCTCAAGACATGCATCAACAAGTATGTTGACCCGGCACAGTTCAACATCAAGGAGGGACACAAAACCATCAGCGAGATAGGTAGCAACTCGGAAGTGACCGTCAACTGGAACGTGACGGGCAACATCAACGTGAAGTCGCGCCTGTTTCTCTTCACCGACTACGACTACTTCCAGGGCGACTGGGAAAACACCATCTCCTTCGCAATAAACCGATTCCTCTCAACACAGATCTACGCCCACCTACGCTACGACAGCTCTTCCGAAATCACCAGCGAGTCGTGGAAGCACTTCATGCTGAAGGAAATCTTCAGTTTCGGACTCTCCTATACCTTCTCCACCAAACCATAGCCATGAGCAACCCTCTCCTCCGCATAATGACCCCACTTCTCGCTGCCGCCGCATTGACCGCGGCCGCCTCTGTCACGGCTGAGGCCCAGACCGTGGCCTACGACATCGACATGGCGGAGGAGATATGCGCTTCCAGGGCGCTCGACGCCCTGGAAGGGGTGTGGATCTACCCCGACGACAACGTCACCGTGATGATACTGCGCTCCGACGACTCCGCCCCCGGGGCTTTCCGCGAATACGACATCACGGTGGTGGCCTCTACCGACTGCCTCCTATCCCCGGGCGAAAGGATAGGATCCCTGTCGGCCGGCGCCGACCCGAAGCAATACAGGCTGACCCTCAATACCAGACGCGGCGCCGAGGGACTCACAGGACCACGCGAATGTCTCGCCACACTCGACAAAGGCAACGACGCGCTGTTCGTGAAAGGAAGGAAGCTGAAATGGCGCCTCAACCCATTCACGCTCCTCCCCCGCTTCTGGCGCATCGCAAGGGTATCAGTCGACAATCCGCTCGACAAGATGCAGCCCGGCATGCTCAGGATATTTCCATCATACGACGGCAACGGCTCCTCTCGCCGTGAGCCCAGATACCTCTGACAGCCATGAGACGCCACACTCTGCCAACCATCCTACTCGCGCTGCTCTGTATTGCCGGCGCCGCACGAAAAACCACCATCAAGCTGAAGGTGCCACCTGAGCGGACAGCTACGGCCGACGCCCCCGAGACCCTGACTCCCGACAGCATAGGCAAGACCTCCTGGCCCGGCGACTCCATTGTGCTCGCCGGCTACGACAAGAAGGCCACATCAGCCACCGAGTCGCTGTTCGTGACCAACAACAGCGGAGCCGACGTGGAGCGGATGACAATACGCCTCACCTACTACGACATGAGGGGGCGCCAGCTCCACTCCAGAGAGGCGACGACCGACACGAGGGTGCCCCGGGGAGAGACACGCAAAATCGACATTCCCTCCTGGGACAGGCAGAAATCCTTCTACTACCATAAAAGCGGAACCCCACGAAAGGCGGCCACGCCTTACGACGTGACCACGACAATCGTGGAGCTCGTGATAGTCCGCTGACGGCTGTTGCCGCAGCGCCGGATCCGGATCGATCTTTATTTATTGGTCATGATATGGAGCACGAGGCGGTCGGTCTCGCGCATTGCCTCGCGTCCGATGGAGGTGAGGTTATGGATCGTGGCGTCGACATCGTCGCTGACTATGCCTTCGGTCTTGGTGACGCATTTGCCGTTCATGGCAAGCATCGCCGACATCATGGCGGTGGAGACGCCCGAGGATATCTTCATGGAGCAGGAGGGCTTCGCGCCGTCGCAGATCATGCCGGCGAGATTGGCCACCATGTTCTTGACTGCGGCCGAGACGCGGCTGAAATCGCCGCCCATCAGATAGACGAGGCCGCTGGCGGCGCCAGTGGAGGCCACCACACAGCCGCAGAGGGCCGAGAGGCGTCCGAGGCTCTGCTTGATATAGATGCTGGTGAGGTGGGAGAGCATGAGGGCCCGGGCCGTCTGTTCCTCGGTGGCTCCTGTATCCTCGGCGAAGCTCACCACCGGCATCGTGGCGGTGATTCCCTGGTTGCCGCTGCCCGAGTTGGACATCACGGGCACCGTGGCGCCACCCATTCGGGCATCGCAGGCGGCCGAGGTATAGGATATCATGTGCTCGAGAGGAGTGTCGCCGAAATATTTCATGCCGCAATTGCGAATCGTGAGGCCGAGGGCATGGCCGTAGTCACCCTCGAGGGCCACGCGGGCGGCTGCCTTGTTGAGGCGACGGGCCTCGAGTATGAAGTCGATCTCGTCGAGGGGAGACTCGGTGGCATATTCATACACCATCTTCAGGTCGAGCCGGATGTCTTCGTCGGTGTCGGCGACGGAATCCCCCTGGTTGCCCTTGGACTCCTTGGAGAACACCACGTTGTCATTGACGGCGAGATAGACGAAATTGGTGTGCTCCTCGGAGATGACGGCGCGTGTCATGTCGAGATCGGCCACCGCCGAAACCTCGATATGGAGATTGGAGGGGGCATCCGGGAACAGTTTCACCTCGATGCGCCCTTCATCTATATAGCGGCGACCGAGCGCAACTGCCTCCGGTGTGACGTCGCGGAGCACCTCAAGACCATATTCCGACTTGCCGACGATAGCGCCGAGGGCGATGGCGATCGGAAGCCCGATCATGCCTGTGCCGGGAATGCCGACTCCCATGGCGTTTTTCAGGATATTGGCGCTGAGCCTGACGAGAATCTTCTCGGGCATCTTGCCGAGCATCTCCGTGGCTTTGGCGACGCAGAGCGCCACTGCAACCGGCTCCGTACAGCCGATAGCCGGCACCACCTCTCGATGGACGAGAGCGGCGATTCGGTCTCTTTGTTCTTTGGAAAGCATGATATTTGAAATGTTTAAGGTTGATATTCTATTTATACCAGCTGAGATTCAGGAGCTGAAGGGAAGACGCGACAGGGAGTCCTTGCTCTGCTGGCGGTCGCGCCAGCACTTGCGGCAGAGGGCTACGTAGCGGTCGTTGCCGCCGATCTCCACCTGACGCCCCTGCGTCACGATGAGCCCTGAACTGTCGATGCGTGCGTTGACCACCGTCTTGCGGCCACACGAGCATGTCGACTTAATCTCGTCGATGGAATCGGCGATCTCGAAAAGACGGCGCGACCCCTCGAAGAGCCGCGAGCGGAAATCGGTGCGCAAGCCGTAGCATATCACGTTGATATGGAAGTTATCGACAGCCATGGCAAGCTGGTCGACCTGCACCGCAGAGAGGAACTGAGCCTCGTCGACGAGCACCCATTCCGGCAGCGTGGCGCCCCCCTCCACGATGTCGGAAAACATCCGGTAGAGGTCAGTGTCCTGACTGATCATGACGCACTCGCGCTCGATACCGATGCGGCTGCGGATCACGCTGCGCTTCTCCCGCGTGTCGGTGGCGGGCTTGAGACACATGTAGGCCATGCCGCGCTCCTCGAAGTTGTAGGCTGTGGTCAGCAGGATGGCGGTCTTGGCCGACCCCATGGTGCCGTATCTGAAGTAAAGTTTCCCTATTCTATTCATTCCATTGATGTTAAGTCGCGACCTACAGAGCTGGGAGTCTTAGCCACGGCCGGAAATACAACGCGAAGATACAACGAAATCAGGCATTATGCAAACCTTGAGAGGTAATAATTTGGAAATACGGAGGGAAAAGAGGGCATCCCGCAAGGTCCGGAAAGAGGCGGGAATCTGTAGAAAAAGTATGCAAATCGCTATAATACAAAAACTAAAGTGGTCTGACCGTTGTTATAGAGGCATATACCAAACAACGAGTCGCTATGAACGCCAGCAATGTCATATCAATAGATCCGGGGCAGAAGACGCTTGGCACGCTGAACATGCAGGGCGCTCCCACCTTCCTCCGCAAGCACGTCATAACCGAACAGGCAGCCGGAAAGCGCGGCAAACGTGTGCTGCTCAACACCCTCTTCGCCCGCTGCGGCATCAGCAGCGGGGCACGTTCGCTTCGCCTGGTGATAATGAGGGTCGTGTTTGCAGGGTTGCTCACGATATGCGGCATAATGCGGCTGACGAGCGTAGACGAAGTGATCTACGACATGTCTCTGCCTCATATAGCGTCGATCATCATGTTTGTGGTCGCAGGCTCGCTGGCCACCGGCTTACTGGTGAGGCCCGTGAGCTCCATCGCCACGCTGCTGTGGGGCATTCTGGGCGTGATGCAGCTCCTCGTCGGTGAATTTGTACCTGAGATATGGTTCTGCGCGTTCGGCACTCTGGTGTTCGCGGTGTCGGGTGCCGGCCGATACAGTCTTGACGGGCTGGCCCGCCATCTGCTGTCGCGGGAGCGACGGGAGGGGAGAAAGAGCAGAAAGCTGGCGTCGAAGCGCATGAGCTACGAGGCTTTCAAATACGCCAATCGCTGACAATCATCGGGATTTTGAGAAAAATTTGGCGGTTTGGGAAATTTTGAGTAATTTTGTGCCGCTTATTCCGCCATGGCCAGAAAAAGCGCCGGCGCTGACAGTCGACCGCCCAACGGATTCAACTCAACAACAATCGTTTACCCAACAATGTACGCTATTGTAGAAATCAAGGGACAGCAGTTCAAGGCCGAAGAAGGCAAATACCTGTATGTCCACTATCTCGGCGAAGAAGTGAAGGAAGGGGATGCAGTGACATTCGACAAAGTGCTTCTTCTTGATGCCGACGGCGACGTGAAGGTCGGTGCTCCTGCCGTGGAAGGAGCGAAAGTGAACTGTGAGGTGCAGCTCCCTCTCGTAAAGGGGGAAAAGGTGATCGTCTTCAAGAAGAAACGCCGCAAAGGCTATCGCCGCAAGAACGGCCATCGCCAGTGCTTCTCCAAAGTGTTAGTTAAATCTATCGTTAACGCATAATCACTCAACAGACAAGATATGGCTCATAAAAAAGGTGTCGGCAGTTCGAAGAACGGCCGTGAATCAGAAAGCAAACGACTTGGAGTGAAGATATTCGGCGGCAGCAACTGCCGTGCCGGCAACATCCTGAAGCGTCAGCGTGGCACAGTGCACCATCCCGGTCTCAACGTGGGCATGGGCAAAGACCACACCCTCTTCGCCCTCATCGACGGAGTGGTGGTATTCACCACCGGCAAGGAAGGCCGCAAGTTCATCAACGTGCGTCCCCACGAGGCAAACTGATAACGACGGAGCCAACGGCTCCGACAAGACGATATGCAGCGCCGGCGACATTGAAGTCAATGTCGCCGGCGTTTAATTTTGCCGCTTGGAAAAATTTGGCTAATTTCGCGTCATAAAACAACAATAACGAAATCAATCCATGAACACACGGATTATTGAATGCGTGCCCAATTTCAGCGAGGGGCGCGACCAGGCCAAAATCAAGGCCATCACCGACGCCATAGGCGCCGTGAAAGGAGTAAAGATGCTCGATGTAGACCCCGGCGAGGCCACCAACCGCACGGTGGTGACCTTCGTTGGCAGCCCGGAGGATGTGGTGGAAGCCGCTTTCCAGGGAATAAAGAAAGCCGCAGAGGTGATCGACATGCGCGAACACCACGGCGCACACCCACGAATGGGCGCCACCGATGTCTGCCCGCTCATCCCTGTGGCCGGGGTGACGCTCGAGGAATGCGCGGAGCTGTCGCGCAAGCTCGCCGAGAGAGTGGCCGACGAGCTCGGCATCCCTACCTACTGCTATGAGGCTGCCGCATTCCGGCCGGAGCGCAAGAACCTTGCGGTCTGCCGCGCAGGCGAATACGAGGCGCTTCCCGAGAAGATGGGTTCCGGGGAGAAAGGCCCCGACTTCGGCAACCGCCCCTTCGACGAGAATGTGGCAAAGAGCGGCGCCACCACCATCGGCGCCCGCGACTTCCTCATCGCCGTGAACTATAACCTCAACACCACCTCCACCCGCCGAGCCAACGCCATAGCGTTCGATGTCAGGGAGAAGGGCCGTCCCATAAGGGAAGGCGGAAAAGTCACAGGCAAGCCGCTGAAAGACGAGAACGGCAAGACCATCATGCAGCCCGGCACCCTGAAGGGAACAAAGGCCATCGGATGGTATATCGACGAATACGGTATCGCCCAGGTGTCGATGAATATCACCGACATCGCCACCACTCCCCTCCACATAGCCTTCGACGAGGTCTGCCGTGCGGCTGCCGCACGCGGGGTCCGCGTCACAGGCACCGAGATCGTGGGCCTCGTGCCTAAGCGCACACTCATCGACGCCGGCAAGTATTTCCTGCACAAGCAGCAGCGCTCGGCCGGTATTCCGGAGAGCGAGATCATCAAGATGGCGGTGCGCTCCATGGGTCTCGACGAGCTCAAGCCTTTCGACCCCAAAGAGAAGGTGATCGAGTATCTTGTGGCCGATGAAGGGGGCAACAGGCTCGTAGACCTGACGGCGCGCGGACTCGCCGAGGAGACCGCCAGCGCGTCGCCGGCTCCCCGCGGCGGCAGCATCTCCGCCTATATGGGCGCGCTCGGCGCGGCTCTCGGCACGATGGTGGCCAACCTCACCGCCCACAAGGCCGCCTACGACGACTGCTGGGAGAAGTATTCCGACGCTGCCGAGAAGGGCCAGGACATCATGGAGCGCCTGCTCCACCTCGTCGACGAGGACACCGAGGCCTTCAACCGCATTATGGACGTATTCGCCATGCCCAAGGGCACCGACGCCGAGAAGGCAGCCCGCAAGGCCGCTCTCGAGGCCGCCACACTCTACGCCACTGAGGTGCCTCTCCGCACGATGGAGACTTCGGCAGAGGCATTCGACCTCCTCGCTGACATGGCCGCCAACGGCAATCCATCTTCGGTCACCGATGCAGGCGTAGGCGCGCTGGCCGCTCGTGCCGCCGTCAGAGGCGCGTTCCTCAACGTCAGGATTAATGCCGCCGGGCTGAAAGACCGTGAGAAGGCGGAGGCCCTTATCGCCCGCGGTGCAGAAATCGAGGCCGAGGCCGAACGACGCGAAAAGGAAATCCTCGACATCGTCAACTCAAAGATCTGAGACACATGGATTTCCGCGCCAGACGGAAACCATATACCGACGCGGGCGCATATCCCTGGGATATG
>USHH01000053.1 GCA_900554345.1 uncultured Bacteroidales bacterium
CCTCGCTTCGCGAAGGCGGCGAGACGCCGCCACACCAAAGGGCTCCGCACCCAGCCGTATATCTTCCGCCGATGACCATTAGCGTGCGATCAGCCTAAGAGCCCCCAAGATAATATTAATCCCGATGGATCCGGATATGGATTCATCGGGATTAATCGATATAGATATCTTTAGTCTTTGAGATAATAGACGATGGTGGAGACCACGCGGATACGCTTCATGTAGGGAGTGTACTGGTCGCGGTCCTCGATTGAGAACTGGCCCTGCGAGGCGGTCTTGATCTTGCCGAGATGACTCTCCGAATCCTCGGCAAACTTGTCGGCGGCCTTGCGGGCGTTTTTCGTGGCGTCGGCGATCATGGCCGGCTTCACGCTGTTGAGGTCGGTGTATTCGTAGGTAGTCTGATAGTTGTAGTCGCCGGCCACGATGGCGATCCCCTGGCGGAGCAGCTCCGTCTGGCGCTGGATGAGCTTGCGCACCATCTCCACCTTGGAGGAAGTGACCACAATCACCGAAGTGACGTTATAGCGGAATGGGGCCGGCTGCGAGTCGTAGCGGTCGGCCTGCATGTCGACTACCTGCGGGGCATTGACGGAGATCTCGCTGTCGGCCACGCCGTTCTCCTTAAGGAAGCCGACTATTGCGTTGTTGGTGGCCTCGATGCCCTGATAGATAGTGGGGAGGTCGTTGCCCACCTGCTTGCTGACGATAGGCCACGTCACCTTGTTGGCCATCACCTCGCGCTCTGAGAGGCCGCGCACTGTGACGGTGCGGGCATTGTTGGTGATTCCGTCGAGGCCCCCCTTCACACAGAGGCCGAGGAGCAGTAGGCCGACGGCGAGAAGTGTGGCCGGAATCCATAGGCGCCACACGAAACCAGGATTGAATTTATTTTCCATAGAAAAAATTGATGTTTAATGATCGGAGAGGGGTGGAAACTATAGATATAACAACGTAAGAGGGGGACATAATATCATGATGTCAAAAAAAAATATTAACTTTGCAGATAAAATGAACGAAACGACATGCTCGACAAGATAAACGCATTGATGGAGGAGATAACCTCCGCCACAGCCTCCACTCCCGCTGAGCTGGAGGAGCTGAGAGTAAGATATCTGGCAAAGAAAGGGCTGATATCACAGCTGATGACCGACTTCCGCAACGTACCGTCTGAACAGAAGCGGGAGCTGGGCCGTAAGCTCAACGAGCTCAAAGACGCGGCCACACAAAAGATCGCGGAGCTGAAAGAAGGATTCGCCGCCTCCCGCGACGACTCCGACAGCGAGCTCGACCTGACACGCACGGCCACGCCGCTGCCCCAGGGGAGCCGCCATCCCCTCTCGATAGTGAAGGCCGACATCATACGCATCTTCTCCGACATGGGCTTCACCATAGCCGAGGGCCCTGAGATCGAAGACGACTGGCATGTGTTCTCGTCGCTCAATTTCCCGCCCGACCATCCGGCCCGCGACATGCAGGACACCTTCTTCATCGGCCGCTCGCCGGTAGATGTGCTGCTGAGAACCCACACCTCGTCGGTGCAGACGCGCACCATGGAGGCCAACCAGCCCCCGATCCGCATCGTATGCCCCGGCCGCGTCTACCGCAACGAGGCAATCTCGGCGCGCGCCCACTGCTTCTTCCATCAGATCGAGGGCCTCTACATCGACCGCAACGTATCGTTTGCCGACCTCAAGCAGGTGCTCCTCTATTTCGCCCGCGAGATGTTCGGTCCTGAAACGCAGATCAGACTGCGCCCCTCCTACTTCCCCTTCACCGAGCCATCGGCCGAGATGGACATCAGCTGCGACCTCTGCGGAGGCAAGGGATGCGCCTTCTGCAAGGGGACAGGCTGGGTGGAGATCCTCGGATGCGGCATGGTGGATCCCAATGTGCTCAAGGCATGCGGCATCGACCCCGAGGTCTATTCGGGCTATGCCTTCGGCATGGGCATCGAGCGCATCACCAACCTGAAATACAGAGTGAAGGATCTGCGCATGTTTAGCGAGAACGACGTGCGTTTCCTCAAGGAATTCGAGTCGGCACGCTGATGGCACGCCTGTCTGCTAAGAAAAGATATGAGGAGATCCTGCGGTGGTTCGGGGAGAATGTCCCCGAGCCCCGCACCGAGCTCTCCTACGACACGCCGTTTCATCTGCTGCTGTCGGTGATCCTGTCGGCGCAATGCACCGACAGGCGTGTCAACATGGTGACCCCTCCCCTCTTCGCCGCCTATCCGGAGCCGGCCGACCTGGCCGCCGCCCGCGAGGAGGACGTGTATGAATACATCAAGAGCGTCACCTTCCCCAACAACAAGACGCGCCACCTCATCAAGGCGGCGCAGGTGCTGATGGATGAATTCGGCGGCGAGATGCCGTCGGACATCGACAGCCTCATGAAGCTTCCCGGCGTGGGACGCAAGACGGCCAACGTGATGCTGGCCGTGGTCTGGAACAAGGCGGCGATGGCCGTCGACACCCACGTCTTCAGGGTGAGCAACCGCATAGGGCTCACCGACAACAGCAAGACGCCGGCCGCCACCGAGAAGACGCTCATCCGGCATATCCCGGCGGAGCTTGTGCCGAAGGCCCACCACTGGCTGATACTCCACGGGCGCTATATATGCAAAGCGCGGAAGCCGCTCTGCGGGGAGTGCGGCATCCGCGAATGGTGCAGGACCTACAGCGGCCGTTAAGACGTCAGCATTGCAACATGCCGAAGGCATGTCCCTACAAGCCGACCCCGACCAAACCTGTGTAAGCCAATATAGATATTTTAATAGTAGAGCTCCTCGACCTTGAGCGACGACTGCGGCACGGCGAGGAAGATGAAGCCTGACTTGCAGTCCCATACCTTACATATCTCTATGTCGTCGCGACCGAAAGCGTCGATCACCTCCTGGCGCTTCTTCTTCGAGGAAGTGCGTGAGTCGTATTCAAAACAGGGTCGCCCGTAGCGGCCTGTGATTGCCTTGGCGCGGGTGGTGGTGATGGAGCGCACATCCTCCTGCGAGGTGCCCTCGAAGCTTAGGCGCAGCGACTCCACGAGCTGGTCGGCGGAGAGATAGCGGAGGTTGCCGGTGAAGCGGCGGCCGGAGAGTGTCCCCTCGAAAAACATCAGGCTGTCGGCCTGCATGCAGGCGTCGACAGAGCCCGTGAGGTCGTCGGAAATGGAATTGCAGGGCTTGAGGCCCTTTGCGGCAAGTCTCACACACAGCTCCTCGGCGGAGCCACCGAGCTTCACGCCGAAGAAATCGATGGCAAAAGCCTGGGCAGCAGCGCCGAGTGCAATCAAAAGAAAAAGAAATCGTCTCATATAGGTATTAAAATTTCTACAAAAGTATCAAAAAGAATCGAAACCGACACCACACCGAAGCTTTTTTAACATTCTCCGGAGCAGCCGGCCACCGCAGGCGGCGCATCACTGTGATTCGCTTTCCTGCCGTCATAAAAACTATTCGATTATCCAGCCGTCGATATTGCGGGTGGCCTGGGAGAAGGAGATGCCGATCTTGAAGAGCTTTCGGCCGTCGGTGCGGAAGGGAAGAGTATAGCCCTTGGCGTCTATCTGCTCGATGGCGTCGCGCGCCGTGCCGTTGAGCTTGAGTTCCATTACGTAGATGTAGCCGTCGGTCTTCAGCAGAAGGTCGATGCGGCCGTCCGACGTCCGGTATTCTGCGTCAATGTAAAAACCCATCAGCTTGAAGATGATGTAGAGGTTGTTCTCGAAATAAACCTCCGGCCTGTTCTTCGATAGCTCATACGGTATGTCGGCCAGGAAGCTCTTCAGACGCGTGAGGAAACCCTCCGCGTCGCCCGCCTCGACGTCAAGGACGAAATCCGTTATCTCCATGAAGCCGCCGTCCACGCTCTTGCCGGCATATGCCGGCAGAAGGTTCTTGAAAAGACCCATCTCGACCTCTCGGTTCGGAATCCGGAGCGTATACGTTCCGAAACGGGGATTGTAGCCGGAGATGGTGAGATATCCGGTCTGGTAAAGAAGGGCGACCGGTGTCTTCAGGTAACTGTCGGACGATGACATCGACGAGGCGTCGAGCTTCTCCCTGTTGAGGTTCCAGAGCCGGAAGCCATCCTTGCGTATCCTGTCGGTGAGGAACGTCGGGGTGCCCGTGGCGTACCAGTATGAGCCTATCTCTCCCTCCGCGAACGCCGACAGGAGGCTGTAGGGATTGTAGATGTCCTCGCCGTTTTTCGAGAAGCGGTACCCGTCATAGTTGCGCTTGAGCTGCGCCACCGTCTCCCCGAAGCTCCACCCGTTCCTCTCGGCGATTCGCTCTATGCCGTGGCGGCAGCAGGCCAGCATCTCGCGCTCCGTGATGCCGCATATCGAGTTGTAGTCGTCGGTAAGGGTGATGTCGAAGAGATTGTTGATGTCGCTGAAGATGCTCATGCGCGAGAAGCGGCTCACCCCGGTGATCAGCGCGAAGCGGATGTAGCGGTCCTGCCCCTTGATGTTGGAGTAGACCGGCTTGAGGATATCGCGGAAACGGTCGTGGGCCTCCGTGTCGTCGAGGTTGGCCACCAATGGCTTGTCATACTCATCAATAAGGATGACGGCCTGACGGCCGGTTTTCTCCACAGCGGTCCTTATCAGCCTTGAGAAGCGTTCGGCAAACCTGAATCCCTCCGGCTGCAGGCCGTAAGTCTTCTCCCATTCCTGAAACTGCACCTCAAGCGTGGACTCCAGCCCTTCGACGCTGTCGCCGCTGAATCCGACGAGGTTCAGGTGGAAGATGGGATGCGGGGCCCAGTCATGCCCGTATCTCTCGATGGCAAGACCCTCGAAGAGCTCGCGTTTCCCCTCGAAATATGCCTGGATGGTACTGAGCAGCAGACTCTTGCCAAACCGTCGCGGCCGGCTCAGAAAATAATATTGGCCGTTTGTTATAAGTCGGTGGATCAGCTCGGTCTTGTCGACATATACAAAACCCTGCTCCCTCAGTTTCTGAAATGTCTCTATCCCTACCGGAAATTTCTTATCATCCATAGCATGTCTTTTTTGCAAAAATAGGAAAAATTATCGATATACAAACAGAGCGACAGCATCGAAATCCATACAAATGTATAAATTAGGATGATTTAAGTATTTTTATAGGTGTCGACTCTTGACGAATGTCGGTCATAACGGACAAAGCAATTGTGACTGTCACGGAAAATCGCTACCTTTGCACAATCATATATAAGCTCCTCACAAGCATTACAGACAACACACCGTGGCATACCTCCGACTCATCATATCAATGGCCTTGATGCTCCTGCCCTTCATGGGCAGCGCCGCAGCCGATACTTATCCCACAAAAGACATAAAGCAGCTGGAGCGTCTCTCCAATGAAGAACTCCTCGATATGTCGCTGCGGGCCATCGACGCCGACACGCTCCCCCATGAGGCGGCCGGCGCGCTCACCATCATCGCCAACAGGTATTACGAGAATCAGAGCGACCCGGCCGCGCGCGAGGCCGCAGTCAAGGCCATGCGCCATATCGGAAACCTCTACATGACCCACCTCATCGACTATAAGCAGGCATACAAGAACCTGCTGACGGCGAAGAACATCGCGGAGGAGGACGGCAACGATTACGAATTGGCGTTCATATACCTGAGCCTCGCCAACCTTTTCAACGTCAATGCCAACGGCCGCGAGAAGCTGGCGCAGGAGGCCGAGGATTTTCTTATGGAGTCGTATGAAGCGGCGATCAGAAGCGGCAACGAGGATATACTCACCTCGCTTGCACAGAACATGTGCATGATGACTGTAGACAAGCAGGACCTGAAATTCAAGGATTACACCGAGTATCTAAGCCGCATCAAAGCCTATCCATTCTCCGAATCCAACAAGGAAGCGGCTGCAATAAAGAAGACCATAGAAGGCGTCGAGGCTTTCCTTAACGGCGACGCCGACAAAGCCGAGGCGCTTCTCAAGGTAAGCCGCATCCCTCCAAAGGGAGTCAGGTATTCGGAACGATGGAAATATACCGTCGACAATATACTCATCGAGATATACTGGCAGACGGAGCAGTATGACAAAGCGATAGCTCTTGTGAAGCAGGATATCGCTGAGTCGGAAAGCAAGGGCCATAAAGACTACAGGCTCTCGTATGCCGGAAAGCTTGTCAACCTATATTATACTGTCGGCGCCAACGACTCGGTCGACAAATACTATTCCGAGTATCTGAAACTGAAGGCGTCGTTTAAGGAAGAGGGTGGCTACGACTCCGTGGAGTCGATGCTTTTCATGAGCCAGATCGAGGAGGTGAACCAACAGGTGGCCCAACTCTCGCTCAAGCACCAGAAAGACCTGCGCACACGCACCGTTATAATATCGGTACTCATCGTGGTGCTGATCCTGCTGCTGACCCTGCTATGGGTACACATCAACCTCCAGCGCAACCACCGCCGCCTCTTCGAGACCCATAAGGAGATGCTAAGGCGCGAGACCGAATACAAGCTGATGCGCGACAAGTGGGAGGAGGAGCGCCGCGAGCTCACCGGACAGCTTGCAGCCACGGCGGAGGCCGAGCCCACAGCCACCGAAGAGCCTCAACCGGCTGCTGAAGAATGCGACAACGACCGCGAGGGCCTGCTGAAGGTCTTCGCCCGCATACTCCAGGAGATGGAGACCTCCGACGAGATCTACCAGCAGGGGTATTCACTCGCCCAGCTGAGCTCGAAGCTCGGCATCCCGTCAAGAGTCGCCTCCAAGGCCATAAACGTATGCCACGAATGCAACTTCCACCAGCTGCTCAATGAATACCGTATACGGAAGGTGTCGCAGATGATGGCCGACCCATCGTCGGGAAACCTGACCATCGAGTCGCTGGCGGAGAGCGCCGGGTTCAGGAGCCGCACCACATTCGCCGCCCTTTTCAAGAAAAGCACGGGGCTGACCCCGTCGGAATACTGGAAGATGGCCCGCAGCGTCTGATAATACATGACACCAATCACCCCCTGTAGGGACGTGCCTCCGGCACGTTTCCCCATCGGCGTGAATGATACCGAAGTCGCAAGTCATTGAAACATGCCGAAGGCATGTCCCTACACGCCGACCGCATCCGGATCATCGATACATGCCGGAGGCATGTCCCTACAGGCCGACATATACGTGATATTATGTGATGGTAATGGATATTCCGGACACGTTTTGAGACATGGCAACGTCTTAAAACGTGTTTTGATACATTCTAATGGTTGATTTTCTTTGCATTATTCTTTTGACAACATAACTTTGCCGCCGTAATGATTCACGACGGCCACCAGCCGCCACAATCAAAACAGGAAACAAATCAATCAACCAACCAACACATAAACAATGAAAAAACAATGAAAAAAATTCTACTAAGCGCTCTTCTGGCCTCGGCCATGAGCCTCGGCGCCCTTGCCGAAGTGAACGTAACTGTGACGCCCCTCGGCGACCATCCCGGCAATGACCCCAAAAGGGTAGTTTCTACCGCCGACATCCTCGTCAACGAGGACTTCTCCGCCTGGGAAGTCGGCACGGAGCAGGAGCCGGAACTCGGCGAGATGATGGGCACCTATGAGAATCCCGAGATCGACCCCTACTACATGCACGGTCTGCAATGGAAGGGCGTCAAATGCTATCAGGCCGGCGGCACATGCGCGCTCCGCACATTAAATCCTATGGCCTCTGCGTATATCGAGACTCCCAAAGGAGACTGGTCGGGGTCTGTACATATCTCCATGCTCGCCAAATACCTCAAGGTGGAATGGGAAGATGAGGAAGGTAAGAAGTGGCACTGGAGCGGCAGCGGCATCATGGTGGGCCTCTCGTCAGACAGCGACTGCCGCTTCGTCACCACCGAATCATCTGATCAGGAGAACGGCGACACATTCGTCATCTTGGCCGATGTGCGTCTATACGACAACCAGGGTTGGTGTCAGATCGACATCGACTTCGACAACTACAGCGCCTACAACGACGCCTACCTTGTATTCTACTGCGGCGACGGCGTATTGCTCGACGACATCAAGGTGACCACATCCGTCGACAACTTCATCGCCTCGCCTGTGGTGACCGAAATCACCGATGTCACAGAGACATCATTCAAGGTGAAGTTCGAGCCGGTGAGAAAGGCTTACAACTACTACGGCTACCTCTACGAATTCCTCGGCTACAACGATGAGACCGGCGAGCCGGAATACAGGCTATTGTTGGACCCTGAGACGATGGAGATTCTCGATAGCGGCGCTGCCGGCATCACCTACGAGGAATATCTCGAGGCACTGGGTGGCCCCGACAGCCCCTACGCATGCTTCTACATGACAGAAAACGCCTCCGACCCCTGCGAAATGACATTCTACGGCCTCGACCCCGCCAAGGAGTACTATTTCGCCATCTGCTCCCACTACGTCCACACATTCTCGGAGCGCACACTGATCCATGCCAATGTGCTGGCCGTGCCTGAGATCAAGGAGGCAGCTGACATCAAGGAAGACGGATTCACAGCCGTATGGTCGCCCGTCACCAAGGCCGACAACTATGAGGTGACACTCTACGGTGTCAACCAGGTGCAGGAAGACACCGACAGCTTCATCATCTTCGAGGAGGACTTCGACAACGTGTCGGCCTTCACCGACGCCACCGACATCAACAACCCGACAATCCTCACCGAAGACAGCGGCATCACGCTCGACGACCTCACCTCCACCCCCGGCTGGGAAGGCGCCATCGACCATATCGTGCTCGTGGAGGGCAAGATCGGCCTTGACGACTGGAACTATTTCCTCTCCACACCCAAGCTTTATGTTTCCGGCAGCGACAGGATAGTCATCTCCGCCAGCCTTGAGTCACCCAACCCCGACGCCGTGGCATACTTCCGATTCAACGGCAAGCTCTATCAGCTTCCTCTCGAGGACGGCCGCTTCGAAGGCGAGTTCGAGCTCCCCACCGAAGGCGCCATCGAGTCCAGCCTCGACATAGCAGCCGATGAGACCTTCCTCTACATCGATTACATCGTGATTACCCAGAATCTCAAGAAGGGCGCACTCGCCTTCACCTATATGGGCAGCACACTGACCGAGAACGGCGAGACCGAGATGACATTCAGCGGGCTCGACACAGAGACATTCGACTTCTACGGCTACAGCGTTCGCGCCTTCCGCGGCGACATCTTCTCCGAAGCCACCGACCGCATCGTGGTGGATATGAAAAACGGCAGCAGCTGGAACGGCATCGACTCCACAAGCGTGGGCATCAACGGCGCCGAGCTCACAGAGGTGGCTCGCTACACACTCGACGGCCGTCAGATCGACGAGCCGGTGAAGGGCATCAACATCGTGAGATACAATGACGGATCCATCCGCAAAGTAATGGTTAAATAAATATTTGATAATTGGTATTAAGCCTGACCCCGCGGCCGCTTCTACGGCGGCGGGGTCTTTTCACCAACATCCGACAATACACCAGGAGATGAAAAGATATAAGATATTACTGGTAGCGGCCATGATGGCCCTTGCGGCCTATCCGGCCGACATGACCTTCAGCTACAATCCGGAAGGAAATCCGTCGAGAGGCTTCGGCTACGACAAGGAGGAGACCTATGACGTGGCGATACTCCTCGACGCCCCCTCGCTCATAGGAACCGCCATAACCGGAATCGAGGTTGAGCTTCCCGGAGGCGACAACATCGGTGATGTTTCGGGATGGCTCAGCACTACCCTCGACCTCAAGAGGGTCAACGGCAAATACGTCAACAACCCCGACATCACCACAGCCGAGGGGACTCTCGAGGACGGCGTGCTGAAAGTGACGTTCCCCGAAGGCCACGTGATCGACGGCACATTATACGCAGGCTATTCCTTTACAGTGACCGCACTCGACGACGCCACCGGAGCGCCGGTGATGGTGGCCGACGGTGCGAGAGAGGGAGGACTCTACATCCACAGCTCGCGCACCAAGCTGAAATGGGGCGACGTCACAGCACAGGCCGCCGGAGTGAGCGTGCTGAAAGTGAACCTTACCGGCGACTTCGCCGACAACTCCGCCGCCTTCCGCACAGCCACAGGCCTCTATACCTCCATTGAAGGAGAGACGATACTTCCCCTCGCAGTGGAGAACCACGGCGGCAATCAGGTGAAGGGCGTGGCCTATACCTACAGCGTGGCCGGCAACACCGGAAGCGGCAGCGTTGTATTCGAGACGCCTATAGCCGCCGCATACGGGGCCTCCGCAGCCGCCGACATCAACCTCGGCACCATCACCGTCACCGGCGACCAGACGCTCTCCATCACCATCACTGAGGTGAACGGAGAGCCCAACGGCGACAAGGCCGCCACCACAGTCATCCCTTTGAGAGTGTATCCTTTCCTGCCGGTCAACCGTCCGCTCGTGGAAGAATACACCGGGCTCTGGTGCGGCTACTGTCCCAGAGGCTATGTAGCCCTGGAGACAATGAAAGAGTTATACCCTGACCGGTTTGTGGGCATCGCCTACCACTCCGGCGACGACATGAGCACAGAAGTCGATTTCCCCAACTCACCAGACGGTTTCCCCGCAGGGTTCATCAACCGAAACCTGGACATAAACCTCGGCAAAATCTACGACACATGGCCGGCGATAGCCGCCACACTCGCGCCCTGCGACATCGAGGTGAAAGTGGAATGGACCGACGACAACCACAGCGCCGTGAAGGCGACCTCCACCAGCCGCTTCCTCAGCGACCAGACCAACGCCGATTACGGCGTCAGCTATGTGCTCGTGATCGACCGCCTCTCCGATCCTTCCTGGAAGCAGTCCAACTATTATGCGCCCGCAGAGGGAGCCGAGCCGCAGGATAATCCCGACATGCCCGGCGACTGGGGCTATCTCTTCACCCACGGCACAAACCCGATGACCGGACTCGAATTCAACGACGTGGCGCTCGCCTCATCCGGCTCCGACGGCATGCAGGGCTCGATACCGACCGCCATAACGGCCGGCGCGG
>USHH01000054.1 GCA_900554345.1 uncultured Bacteroidales bacterium
GGCCGTCTTGACGGCCTCCGCACGGTCTTTGACCGCACGGGCATACTCCGTGCGCGCCTTCACCGCCGACTCCGTCACGGCCCGATCGCACTCCGACTTCATGGCGTTGAGCTTTGCCTGCGCTTCGCGATACTGCTTCTGGAGCGAGAAGTATATCTCCTCCACCAGCTTGGTGTCGACCGTCGGTGTATAGGTGTAGATGAGCGTGTCGCGCCCGTCGCCGCTGACGGAGTGCGGCTTCTGGATATGGTCGTAGAGCGCCTGGCGTGTCTCGGCGAAAGAGCCGCCGGGATGTATAGCCTTGCCGAGCACCGCCGCCAGCGTCTCCAGGCGGTAGTAGCGGTTTCTCTCGTCGACGCTGAGCGTGGCGTAGTAGTCCTCTTCCGTGAGCGTCTTCGCCATCACCGGCTCCTCGGGCAGCTTGCGGTCGTGCATCTTGAGGTAGTCGTCGAGCGTGAGCTCGCGCGCCTCCTTCAGCAGTCGGTCCCTGGCCTTGATGGCCTCGCGCAGCCATGCGATGAGCGACTTGGCGTGGCTTATCTTGTGGAGTATGCCGGAGATGCCCTTCAGTCCCTCGTCGTCGGTGCCTCTCACCAGCAGATTGGCGTTGTCGCTGCCGATGAGCGCCACCGAAGTTGAGAAGAGGGTCATGCCTGAGGCCGAGGCCTCGAGGCCGCAGATCATCTCCTTCGCCATATTGGCGATATGGTTGGCGGAGGTCGACGTCAGTCCGTTGCCGTCGTGAGAAAAGAAAATCATGTCCTTATCCATAACTATAAGCTTTAGATCAGATTGATAAGAAGGCCGCGTCAATAAGAAGGGCGCGTCCGGCGGCTGGCCGCTAAAGATATAATGCCTCGCCCCCTCGAATGGTTCAATGCCTGATATCAGGAATGCGCCTTCTACCCTTTTCTCTGCTCATCGTGTGTGTCGGTATTATCTGTTAAAATCGGTGAATTATTCGGCAGATGTCAGAATATTTCCCTAACTTAGCCTTATCTTTCCTTATGAACCTTGGCGGTTATCCATTCTTCTCTTCACTCATTACCATTTATATCAATGAACCTCAACGCCTTTACCTCCAACCTGCAGAAATACGCAGACGTCTACAACCCTCACGAGCTCTTCGACAAGATCAAGAACGTGGCACGCAAAGCCGGCGTAAAGATCATATACATCGTCCTGCTGCTCTATTACTCCACCCTCGACAAAGAGCTTCCCGTCAAAGACCGGCTGTTGGTGATCGCCGCCTTGGGCTACTTCATCTTTCCCGTCGACATCATCCCAGACGCATTGCCCGGAGGTTTCGCCGACGACTCCGCCGCCCTGATCTTCGTATTGAAGCAGGTATGGAACAACCTCACCCCCGAGACCCACCACAAAGCCCGCGAGCGCCTCACGAGCTGGTTCGGCCCCGTCTCCGACTCCGACCTCCACATCCCCGGCCTCAACTGAAATAGCCGCGCCTGCCGATGACAGACGCGGCTCACGAAACTGCTTTATGCTTAAGGGTATATGCCTATATATCAGAGCATCTTCTCTGTGACGCAGCTTCCGTCTGACATGATCCTGACCCTCAGGCAGGGAATCCCTTTCATGGGTGTCGCCACGGGAGTTCCGCTGAAGGTGTAGTATCTCTCGGCCACTACGGTGAGTGATTCTTCAGGCGAGGAGACGCCTGCGCCCTCGATGCTGCCGGTTGTAGCAGCGTTCACCACCGCTCCCGTCGCTGTGTCGACAATCATGGCCACGACCCGCAGCCGCCCCGTCTGACCCAGAACCTGAGCAACATTTCCGTGGAACGCCTCCGAAGTGTCGATGCTCAGCGAATGATGCATGTCGGTGTCGGCCTTGATGTCGTCGGGCAGGGAATCGCCGATTCCGTTGTAGTCGCTGTAGAGCGCCACCACATCATTGAAGGTCAGCCCGAAGACGGGGTTGCCGGCTTTCGTGAAGAGGTCCCACAGCTCTCCCTCCAGTCCCTCGGCGCCGGAATAGTTGTTCGACTGTCCCCATGCCGGGTCGCTGAGACCGTCGGCCACGAGCGCGTAGGTGATCTTCATCCGTCCTCCGGTAAAGTCCTTGACGAACCTCGATGTCGAAGATACGAGAAGCCGGTTGCTGTCGGCATCGTCGAGGCGCGCGTCGACCGATATGTCGGCCAGGGTATAGGCGCCGCTGATCTCCTCCCACCTCGCAGCCGCATTCTCAGGCGTGAGGTCGGCTACCGGTATGTTGCGGTTGAACATCACCGACGGGAATCCCCCGAAGTCGGAAGGATAGCTGTCGACGGCGTTCATCGGGTCGTTGTCGTGATATACCATCCCGATAAACCGGTCGCCGTATCTGTGGCTCATCTCCTCCATGGCCACATAACCTCTCGGGCAGTAGCCGCACCACAGGCCGGTGTATTCCTCCACGAGAGGACGGTTGACCGGAGTGAACGGCATCTCCGTGATCTCTCCCCGATGGGTCGCGCTCACGTCGTTGGCGCTGCCGTTGACCTTATCGACGGTAAGCTCGAAGGGATATGTGCCGCTCTCCTCAACCGGCGCCAGGTCGATACGCACCTTGCGGCACGCTCCGAACACCGGGCTCAGGGGCTCTTCGAGCGTCAGCACTCCCTGCATCCGCCTGTCGCCGACGCTGTAGCTGTAGCCGATCGACTCCAGAGCGCGGGCACAGTAATTGTAGACCACCGCTTCCGGATGGCCATCCTCTCCGGCCGGCACATACACCTCCGGGGCCATCTCGATCCCCGCTGCGTTGTCGGGGAAATCACCGCTCAGATGCACTACCATAGTGCTCACGCCTCCGATCTGCGACACGATGCTTTTCCAGGAGGAGATGCTGCGGGTGGTGTGGATATATAGGCCATCGGGATTGTCGCCGGCCACGTATGCCACCGGCTTCGCCGTCACGTCGTCGAGCTCGGAGATCCTGAAGGTGTAGCCTGCATAAAGTCCCTCTTCGGGAATTTCCACGGGTGTGCCGAACGTGACGTGGAGCATCCCGTCGGCGTCCCTGCTCCCCGTAGCCGAGGCAAGGTCGGGGGCGTTGACCTTCTTTCCGGAATCCATCACGAGCTTCAGGGAGCTGCTCAGCCAGCCGCTGCAGTCGGCCACCTGCGCCTCGTCTCCGGGTATGTAGACGGAGATTCCTGTCACGCGGCTTCCCGCCAGCAGCGGATTGCAGATCTTGATCGCTACATCATAGACCTCCTCCTTGTTGAAGCCATGATAGAGGGTTGTGTGGTCGTCGGTTATATTATAGGTGAAGTCAAGCGTCGGCGCGGCCGATGCGGGGCCCGGGCACATAGCCGCGGTGAGCGCGGCGGCGACCGTGGCCGCCATTGATCCTGTCAGTCGGTTCATGATCGTCAGCGTATAATTATCTTATCTGTCTTGTCGCCGGCCTTCCTTATCACAATCGAGCCCGGCTGCGGGTTGATGACGCGTACACCCTGAAGGGTGTAATATTCCGGCTGCGCCGTCTCCATGCCGATCTCGTTGACGGAGGAGAGCACAGAGCTAAGGTCGATCACCGTCGGCATGAACGCCACGTCGGGCCAGTAGAACTCATAGCGGAAGGTGCCCGGCACACCGTAGGCGGGACATTTCACGGTGATGACCCCGTCGACCAGCTTGTCTACATAGTCATCGTTGTAGCCATTGGTGATGAACTCCGCCGATGTCTGGCAGTCCCAGTTGAATGTCTCCGACACATAACCCACGTAGTTGCCGGGAAGGATCGCGAGCCCCTCCACCATGATGCCGCTGGGCTGCACAGGTATTGATACGATATCGGGATTCGAGATGTCGATGGTGAGGTAATAGTCGCCCTCGGGCTCCGGTCCCTCGTTGACGCCGGCCTTCATGGCGGAGGCGGCGGGAGAGATGAAGGGATTGACGAGGCGGTAGACGCCTTCCCTGTCGATATTGCGCTCCACTGCCACACCGTAGGGCACTCCGGCGTATTCCCCGCATACGGGGCCGAACCAACCGTCGGTGAAGGTGGCCGTTCCGGCGTCTACCCATGTGCCCTGCTCATACACCGGGGTCAGGCTGTAGCCGGGCAGTGCTATGCGGGTGTCGAACATCGTCTGGCGCGTCGGCCACACGCCGCCGGGCACCGCGTCGGGGTCGGTGCCCCACATCGTTCCGCGCACCGTAATCACTCCGTCGGTGAATTTCCCTCCGTAGGCCATCGCCTGGATGGTGGCCATATCCATGCCGGCCGATTCCAGATAGGCGTTGGCCGACCCGATATATACAGGTGAGTCTTCCTCGATGCCATCCATCATGCCGCCGGGCACAGTCCAGCCGCTGTATTGGCCGAGCACCATTATATATTCCGGGTCCATCGCGTCGATATATATGTCGGCGGTCTCCTCCGCAATGTTGTAGTCGGCGATACCTGCCTTCTCGAGATTCTCCTTGCCATAGGGCGCCACGAGGCGGTAGAGGCCCGGCTCCGCGTCGCTTTCCTGCATCTCGCACGAGATGATGTTGCGGCGCGTGAATTCGTAACCGAAATAAGGGAAAAACCAGCCGTCCTGCATCGTGGCTGTTCCGAGCGAGGTCCAGCCGCTCTCCTGCGCTGCCTTGATACGCTGCGTGGCAGCTGCCGCGGGTGTGTCGCCGCCGGAAGCATGCATCGCCAGTGTCGACATGCATGCGAGGGTAATAACTGTGGGACTAAGTTGTTTCATGCTTTAAGACTTTAAAAATTCGTTGCCGCAAATTTATAGCTGTCTCGCATGAAAACGCGCATGATACGTTGCCGAAGGTGTTTAAATTTACGTATTTTTACGTCAATTTACATTGATGGCGCCCGTTCGGGCGTCTATTTATCATTCTCCATCTGCGTCTCTTTCTGATCAGGACCGCCCGACGCGTGGCGCCGGCGTGCTATGCGGATGAACTCCGCCGGCGTCATCCCTGTCACCCGGCGGAACGCCGAGGTGAAGGTGGCCCGCGAGCGGAACCCCGTCTCAGAGGCCAGGGCGTCTACCGTGATGTTACCGTATCTATCCGGATCTGCGTCGATTCTCCGCAGCGCCTCGTTGACCCTCAGATTGCCAAGCAGTGTCCGGAAATTCACCCCGTAATGCTCGTTGATGATCTGCGACACGTATGATTTGTTGGATTTCAGCGCCGTGGCGAGTGTGGAGACGCTCAGCTCGGAGTCGCACACCGTCTCCGTCTCCGACAGCGACTTCTCGATCTGGCGAAGCAGATACTCCTTGTCTTCGTCCGAAATCGGGCTTGAGGCGTATTTCGCGTTGTTGACGCCGGCCTCATCTGGGTCGGCCAGCCTCGCCAGCTCCATGTTCTTCTGGTAGAGCATGTCGTTGCGCTGCGAGAGCTTACGGTGCTTAATCAGCAGCACCACAATCGATGCGGCGCTCACCACCAGGATCACGAGGCAGAACAGAATGAATATGTTTCTGGTGGCCTCTTTGTGGCGGCTCTCCTCGAGCGACGCCTTCTCCATGTTGAGCTTATGCTGGAGCTCGATCTCGCCCATGGTGTTGCGGTCGTTCAGGATGCGGAGCGAGTCCGACTTCTCGAAATAGCGCAGGCGCCAGCGACGGCTCTCGTCGGCGTCTGAGGGGGCATAGAGTCGCGAGAGGTTGTGGCAGGCGTATGCCTCGATTTCGGGGAGGGAATTGGTGATGGCCTCCTTGATGATCATCTTCTGCATGGCCACGGCGCTGTCGGTGTGGCCCAGCGCCTCGTGGGCACGCGATATATTGTCGAGCCTCTGGCTCTTAAGGTGATGCACCACCAGCGTGTCGATCTCCGGAGATATGGATGTGCTCTTGTAGAGGTCAAGAGCGCGTGAATAGTTGCCGTCAAGCATCTCGAGAGTGGCGAGGGCGAGGTGGCGCGCGTATCTCCGCTCGGCGTTCTGCGCGGGAATCGGGGCATTGAGGAATTTCACGATCATACCGCGCATCAGGCTGTCGACATTCTCTATTCCGCTTGTTCCGGAGCCCGGAGCGCATATCGGAGCATAGACGGAGCATAGATTCATCATTATCGTTGACAGGCGTTTCCAGTCTTTCCGCTCCAGGGAGCTATAGAAGCCGCGGCAGTCCATGTCAAAAGCCTTTCCTATCCATTTGTCGGAGACACCTGAATCCGAGAAATCATGGTAGATGTTGGCGAGATTCATGTAGATGACCGGCAGGTAGGCCGGAATATTCTCGTCGAGGCTCACATCGAGGGCCTTGCGGAGCATCGGATAGGCGAGTACCCGGCTGTGGATGTCATATAGATATATGAATCCGGCCTTCTGCAGGGCGTCGATGCAGATGGTCTTCTCCTCTTCCGTCATCGAGGGGGAGTAGAAGGCTCCCGCGTCCATGAAGAGCTTGGCCGCGTCATCGTAGCGGCCTTCGGAGCGGAGGTCTTCCGCTCTGTCGTAGAGCGACATGAGACCGTCGCTGCCATCTGCGCCACCGTTGCCGCCACGGCATCCGCAGAGCGACAGGAATGCCGATGTGAGGGCGATAATGATTATCCGGAGCGTTTTCGGCTTCATATTCTCTGGGCTTCATGTCCCGGTAGTGTCTGTGGTGATTCCATTACGCCTGCAAAGGTACATAAAAAATGCGGTTTTTCGTGTTCCCGGCGAGGAAAGTACGGCAGGCCTCCGGGCAAAGGTTGGCGATTAATGTTGCAGACCTCATCATTTATTATTAATTTTGCCGATATTATGCTCCGCGGCATTCTCTCGGCTTACCCATTGCGGCGCGGAGTCCTCTACAGCATTTTGCAGATGGATAAGATTATTGACCCCGTAGACAGAGCGTTGATCAGGAGCGAGCTTACTCCCGACCGGCTCCTCCGCAAGGCAAACAAGGGTGACAACGAGATATATGTGGTGGACGCCTTCAATTCCCCCAACACCATGCGGGAGATAGGGCGCCAGCGCGAGATCGCTTTCCGCGACGCCGGCGGAGGCACCGGCCTCAGTTGCGACATAGACGAGTTTGACACCATGGACGTGCCTTGCAGGCAGCTCATCGTGTGGGACCCCGCCGATCAGGAGATTGTGGGCGGCTACCGATTCCTGCTCGGCCGCGACATCAAGGTCGACAACGGTGTGCCACGCATTGCCACTTCCCATCTATTCCGCTTCTCCCCGCGGTTCCTTCAGGAATACCTCCCCACCACCCTCGAGCTCGGGCGCTCTTTCGTGGCCGTCGACTACCAGAGCACCAAGTCGACCGCCAAGGCCCTGTATGTGCTCGACAACCTCTGGGACGGCCTCGGGGCGCTCACGGTGCTCTATCCAGAGATCAGGTATCTCTTCGGCAAGGTGACGATGTATCCCAACTACGGCGCCGAATGCCGCGACATGCTGCTGGGATTCATCAACAAGTATTTCCGCGACCCCGACAATCTGGTGAGCCCCATCAACCCCCTTCCCTCCAAGGCCATGTCGGAGGAGGTGCAGGCCCGCTTCAACGGCGGCTCATACCGCGAGGACTACCGCATCCTGAACCATTTCATCCGCTCCCACGGCCAGAACATACCTCCGCTCGTCAACGCATACATAGCCCTCAGCCCGACGATGCGGATGTTCGGCACCGCCGTCAACGACCATTTCGGCGATGTGGAGGAGAGCGGAATATTCTTCAAGATCTCAGAGATATACCCCGAGAAGAAGGAGCGACACATCGACACTTTCCGCAAGATGCTCCAGGAGGGGAATCCACTTATATAGCAAGATAATCAGATGAAAACCGCAGTGGTCACAGGAGCCGACGGCTTCATCGGCAGCCACCTCACGGAGGCGCTGCTTGCCGAGGGATGCCATGTCAGGGCTCTTGTGCAGTATAATTCGTTCAATTCGTGGGGCTGGCTCGAGGGCCTCGACCATCCGGAGCTCGAGGTTGTGGCCGGTGACGTGCGTGACCCCGACTTCTGCCGCACGCTCGTGAAAGGCGCCGACACGGTGTTCCACCTCGCAGCCCTCATCGCCATCCCGTTCAGCTATACGGCTCCCGACAGCTATGTCGACACCAACATAAAGGGCACTCTCAATATGTGTCAGGCCGCCAGAGACGGAGGCGTGGAGCGCCTGCTCGTCACCTCCACTTCCGAGGTCTACGGCACAGCCCTCCACGTGCCCATCGACGAGAGCCATCCCCGCCAGCCCCAGTCGCCTTATTCGGCCACCAAGATCGGCGCCGACGCCATAGCCAAGAGCTTCTACAACGCCTTCGACCTGCCCGTCAGCATCGTGAGGCCATTCAACACCTACGGCCCCCGACAGAGCGCTCGGGCCATCATCCCCACCATCATCACCCAGATAGCCTCCGGCATCCGAGAGATCAAGGTGGGCGACCTCACCCCGACACGCGACTTCAACTACGTGGCCGACACATGCGCCGGGTTCATCGCCATCGCCCGCAGCGCCGACACCATCGGCGAAGAGGTCAACATCGCCACAGGCCGCGAGGTCACCATGCAGCAGACGCTCGAGACCATCGCCTCCCTGATGGGCGCCGACGTGAAATGGACCGTCGACCCCGAGCGCCTCCGCCCTTCCAAGAGCGAGGTGAGACGCCTGCTCGGCAGCAATGAGAAGATACGCCGGCTCACCGGCTGGGAGCCCCGCTACTCACTCGAGCAAGGTCTGCAGGCCACCATCGACTGGATGACCCGCCCGGAAAACCTGAAACTGTATAAACCAACAATATATAACAGATGAGTAACAAACGCCTGGTAGTGATGATGCTCGGCGGCGCACGCCGTGTGTCTGTGGCCGAACTGCTCCAGAAGAGCGGGCGCCGTTTGGGTTATGACGTGGAGATAGTGAGCTATGAGCTGACGCGTGAGGTGCCCATCGCCCTCGTAGGCAAGGTGGTGGTCGGCCTGCGCTGGAGCGACCCCGAGGTGGTCGACGACATCGAGCGCGTCGTGGAGGAGAACGGCGTCAACGTGATCCTTCCATTCGTCGACGGCGCCATCGAGATCGCCTCCGTGCTCCGCACGCGCCTTCCGAAGGTCTTCGTGCCCGTGAGCGACTTCGAGGTCACCAGCGCCATGTTCGACAAGGTGGAGGCCGCAAAGGTCTTCAAGGAGGCCGGCATACACATCCCCACCACCTACTCCGTGATCTCGGCCGAGATGCCAGCCATCGCCAAGCCACGCCGCGGTTCAGCCTCAAGGGGCATCAAGGTCTTCCACAACATCGACGACCTGATGCATCTCGAGAACCTCCAGGACTATCTCGTGCAGGAGTATATCGAGCACAATATCGAATACACCGTCGACTCTTACGTCGGGGAGGACGGACAGATACTCGTCACAGTGCCCCGCAAGCGCCTCGAGGTGATGGGCGGCGAGGTGACGCGCACCATCACCTGCCACAATCCCGAGCTCGAGAAGATGAGCCGCGAGGTGCTCTCGAAGTTCCACTTCCGCGGTCCCGTCACCCTCCAGTTTCTCCACGACCTCGACAAGGACCGCTACCTGCTGATGGAGGTCAACCCGCGCCTCGGCGGGGGAGTGGTCTGCTCCATCTACGCCGGAGCCCCCATCCTCGACTATATCCTCGGAGAGGCCCTCGGCGTCGACCTCAAGCCCTGCGACGACTGGACGGCCGGCACCCTTATGGCACGCTATCAGAAGGAGGCGATATTCAATGTCAACGACTGACCGCGACCCGCTCATGAAAAAGACCGTTATCATCGCAGAGGCCGGCGTCAACCATAACGGCGACTTCGACATGGCCTGCCGCATGGTGAGGGCCGCAAAGGAGGCCGGAGCCGACTACGTGAAGTTTCAGACCGCCGTCCCAGAGCTCGTGATTTCCTCGCTGGCCCCGAAGGCCGAATATCAGAAGACCACCACCGGCGAGGGGGAGTCGCAGCTCGACATGTGCCGCAAGATCCACCTCCCGCTCGACGCATACCGTCCCCTCAAGGAACTCTGTGAAGAGGTGGGTATCGGATTCATGAGCACCCCCTTCGATCTCGTGAGCATCGACTGCCTCGCCGAGCTGGGGCAGGACTATTTCAAGGTGCCCTCGGGCGAGATCACCAACCTGCCATATCTCCGGAAGATAGCCAAGGCCGGGCGCCCCGTGATCCTCTCCACCGGCATGTCGACCCTCGAGGAGATCGAGGACGCCGTGGAGATCCTCACCGGCACTCACCCCAAGCACCCCTCCGAATCCTCCCTGACAAGGGACGACATCACCGTGCTCCACTGCAACACGCAGTATCCCACGCCGTTCTCCGATGTCAACCTGCGCGCCATGCAGACAATCCGCGAGTGTCTCGGCGTGGCCACCGGATATTCCGACCACACACGGGGCATCGCCGTGCCTGTGGCCGCCGTAGCCCTCGGAGCCGTTATGGTGGAGAAGCACTTCACCCTTTCCCGCTCACTCCCCGGGCCCGACCACAAGGCATCGCTCGAGCCCGATGAGCTCAGGCAGATGGTTGAGATGATACGCGCCACCGAGAAGGCCCTCGGCAGCCCCGAGAAGACGGTCTCCGACAGCGAGCGCCCCAACATGGTGGTGGCCCGCAAGAGCATCAGCGCCGCGCGCCCCATACGCAAGGGTGAGCTCCTCACCGAAGACAACATCACCGTGAAGCGTCCGGGAGGCGGCATCTCCCCCATGAAATGGGACGAGGTTATAGGGACCCGCGCCACGCGCGACTACGAATACGACGAGCCGATATGACCCTTCCGCCACGCAAATACCTCTTCTGCACAGGCACCCGCGCCGACTGGGGGCTCCTCCTCCCTCTGGCCCGCCTGCTGCGCGAGAGGGGTCACCGCGTGGAGGTGGCAGCCACCAACATGCACCTTGACCCGGCGCTCGGACACACCATAGACGAGCTCGTAGCCGACGGCTTCGCCCCCACCTTTGCCATCCCCGCCTCCGGCCCCCCGTCGGAGATAGCC
>USHH01000055.1 GCA_900554345.1 uncultured Bacteroidales bacterium
CGCCGGTGTCGGGGTTGAGATACTTGTGGTTCTCACAGATACCGACCTTTATATTTCCTTTTGCCGCCGGACGGCGGCGTGATGGAGCTGCTGACATTTCTTTAGTCTTTAGTCGTTAGTCTTTGGTCTGTTGTTTTAATGGGCTCACGCGAAAGCCTTGAGGGCCTCCATGGCATGGGCCGCATATTTCTTATACTGCTCGCTGTTGGGGGAGCCGGACTCGGGAAGCACGTTGTTTTTCATCGCGTCCTTCACCTTCTGGGCCATGGCGGCCTTCATCTGGACATGCACCGGCACATTGGCCTGGTCGTCGACCTTCTCCACGATGTCGGCGGAGATTTCAGGAGTCAGCATCGGGGAGGTGAGTATTCCGGTGAAGGTGGGTGAGAGGAGCGAGAATGTCTCGGAGCCGAAGATGTCGGTCATCACGAGTCCCCAGCCCTTGTTGCCGAGCTCGTCCTCGCCGGGTTTCAGGATGCCGTAGGCGGCGGCCAGGAAGAGGTATTTGATCAGGGCGTCGCCTGTCGGCCCCTCGCCCTCGCCGAAGAGCGGGGGAAGCTCCGTGCCGTCGCCCTCGGAGTGGAGGAGCACACGGTTGGCGGTGTTGGACGACTCGTTGGGTGAGTTGACCAGCGCGTCGTATTTCGACTTGAGGAAGGGCATGTAGTCGATGGTGCGCAGGGGGAAGATGTTCTGATATGTCACGATCGTGATCTCGTCGGGGCGCGGCGACTCGGCGATGACGAACTTGCGTGTCTCGGTGGCGTTGAAGGCCTGTGTCAGCTTCACGCGAAGGGTGTCGACGAAGGCCTGGAGCTCCGCGTCGTCGGTGTCGAGGTTGGGGAGGCTCACGAGCATGATGGTGTTGGGCCCGGCGGCCGGTGTGGTGGCGGGGTTCTCCGTGTTGCGCATGTGAGTGCTGACGGCCTGCTCGTTGAGGTTGATGTAGACCTCGCTGTTGGCCACTATCATGTTGGCGAAGCGGCCGATCTCGTCGTCGCTGCCCCCATACATCTGATAGAGCTGCTCGAGCACGTTGAGGCCAAGCACGGGCTGGTTGCGGAGCATCTCGGCGTGGTAGGCGAGGATGCTGTCCCTGAGCACGGTGACGGCTGCCTCCTCGAGCTGGGCCGAGGCTATGCGCTTGGTGGCCTTCAGGAAGGAGCGCCCTGTGCCGTCGGCGATGTAGTCGCGCATCTTCTGGCTCAGGAGCTCCATCTTGGGACGGTCGTGGAGAAGGTCGTTGGTGAATTTGACGAGACGCTCCACGTCGGCCACCTCGATGTTGGCCTGACGCAGGTCGGGCTTGGCGGCGGGGGTGTTGCCTCCGATGAGGGTGCCGTAGGTGTCGATGTGGTCCTGATGCTTGCCCACGAATTCCTGGATCTCGGAGAGCAGGTTGGAGAAGCGCTGCACGAGCTTCGGGATGAGCCTGCGCTGGAAGATCTGGAGGGAGTCGAGGCGCGTCCTGGCGGCGTATTTGTCTTTCAGCACCTCGGCGTATTCCGTGAAGAGGTTCTCTTTCGTCTTGGCGAGCATGTTCTTGAGGATACCGGTGCTGCGGAAGTCCTCGGCGATGTCGCTGAGTGTCTCGTCCTGCTTCTTGATCTCCGACTCGAGGTCGAGGGCCTCGCCGTCCATTCCCTTGTTCTTCTCGTTGAGCATGGCGAGGATGCGTTCGGCGATCTGTCGCACGTCGAAAGCGGAGTATACGCCCTGCTGCCACTGAGTGAAGAGATTGTCGGCGATCTTGTCGACGATTGCGTCGGCGCTGTCGGAGACCACCTGGTCGCGTGCCTTGGCCTCATAGTAGGCCTTCACGCCCTTCTCCTCGCGGAAGGCGTCCTCCGGACGCTCGCCGAGGTAGCGGTCTTCGAAATACTGGTCGAGGATCTGGAGGGGCTGTCCCATCTCCTTGGCCGAGCGGTAGTCGTAGTCGATCGACACCGACTTCCAGTATTCGTCGATCGTTGGGGGGATTTTCTTGTCAGCAGGCGGAAGGATGGGGATGCTCAGCGAGAGGTCGGCCTCGGAGAGCTTCCAGTTGCGCAGGTTCTCGCGCTTGAGGTATTCATTGTAGTCGCGCCCCTCCTTTCGTGGCTCGTTGATGAATCCGGCGTCGGGGTCGAAGTTCAGGTAGAGGAACATCTTCACCACGTCGCGGGCTATCATCTCGCTGGCCATCGCCACGAGCTTCTCGTCGGGGTAGCGCACACGCTTGATGCCGAATGAGCCGACGGCTTTGGTGCGTGCTCTCTCCAGCGGCTTGCCCGGGCGCGTGTTGGTCTTGTATTCCACGAGGAAGTCAGGACGGTTCTCGCTGCGGAAGTGGCTGGTGAGCCTCTGCATGGCTTCGGTGTCGGGCGAGAAGATGCGGAAATACATCAGGTTGGCCACGAGCTGCGGCATCACGGTGTAGGAGTCTACCGTGGCGCCCGTGCGGTTCTGGTTGGTGTAGACCGTCAGTGAGAACTGTTTGTTGTCGCCCGGGCGGTTGAGGGTGATATGGGGCTCGCCTTTCACCACGTCTGCCGGGAGGAAGACTCCGGCGTTGAGGGCGGAGAGCTCGGAGAGGGCTGCGTAGCCGTTGGCGTGGTAGCGTCCGGCGTCGGCGCCGCTGGGAGGCAGCTGCTCGGGAAGCATGGCGAAGACCTCGATCTTGGCGTTGGAGAGCTGCTGGTCGGCGATGAGCTGGCTCACGGCGTCGACGATGGAGCCGGAGCCGGTGCCGCCGGCGAGACCCGCGAAGATGTATATGCTCAGGTCGTTGGCGCTCCCTACGGTGTCGTTGAGCTCCTTGACGATGGAGTGCACCTTATTTATATAGTTGTGGGCGTTCTGTGCGAAGAGTATGCGGCCGGCACGGCGTTTCTGGCCGGCTGCCGCGCCCACCTCGCCCATGCATGTGCGGATGAACGCTCCGTTGCCGATCACGTGGCGCAGCCGGGGATACGACGAGAGGTTGTCGAAGACGGTGTTGAGGTCTACGTTCTTTATGTCGAGATACTCGTCGGGGGTAATGGCCGTGTCCTGGCCGTTGACGCGGAGGTCGGGATTGCCGGCGAGGTTGGCCGGGCGCATCTGCTCGTCGCTGTCGATGTAGAGGAATCTCACGGGGAGGTTGCGGCGGGCGCGGGCGTCGGAGACGTCGGCCCAGAGCCTTTTGCGGAAATCTCGGAGCACCTTGTATCCGGTGCCTCCGATGCCGATCATGATGTGGTTTGCCATATTGTAATTATTTGTTGTTTGCTGAGAATGGATATGTCGTCGGGAGTGGATAAATGACTGTCTCCCGCCATGGAGGTTCGATCAGCGCCGGCTGCCCGTCCTTGTGCCGGGGCGTCGTGTGCGTCCCGAGCCGCTGCCGGGGCGGGAGGTGCGACGTGCCTGCCGGGCATGCGAGCGCGCGTGTGCCTGTCGGTCCTGGAGCTTGATTATGATTAACGCCCCCACTGCCGTCAGCGCCAGGGATATCAGCAGCCTGTTGAGTATCATGCGGTTGAGCTCGCGGTTGAGCTCGTCATACATCCCCTGGGCGAGATTGGAGGTGTCGAAGCCCTCGAAGAGACCCGACGAGAAGAGCATCCCCATGATGGGATATTCCTCCACGGCCTTCTCCACAATCTCCCTCGACTCCTCCGGAAGCACCTCCCTTGGCACGGCATATTGCTCGGGATGAATCACTGACTCGTCGAGCCATTCCTTGAAGTCGGCCGCCTTCCATTTCAGTCCGATCGCCGCGCACAGGGGCACGAACTGAAACCAGAGGAGAATTGTCAGTATGCCTGCGGTGACGATGCTTGCCGGCGAGAAGGTAGACTTCGGATAGAACCCTCTCACAAGCAGCAGGAGCAGCGCCACAAAGGCTATGACAATGAGCACTCCGGCAACAACCGACCAGAATGCGTGTTGCACAAGATATGAAAGGGCTGTGAATATGCCGGCTGCAATCATCGATGGAATCATGAGGCTAACGGGTGGTATGTGTTGGTTAGTTGTGGTTGTAGTCGCTTTCAAATTGATAATCCATATTATCAATTTAATTGCAAAAGTAATAAAAATTCGGTTTTATTATAGGCTTTATATGTTAAAATAATACAAAGAATGTTAACTGAAATTGGGCTTCGTTATGTAATTGGCTTAATATCCAGTGTGTTGCGGATGGTTTTAATCAGCGCGCGGTGGTGGATGGAATTTTGTGGGAATCACGGCATTCCGTGATGGCGGATGCTTTCAACGGTATGTGCGGTGTCGGCGGCTGTCGCATGCAAACCATATCCATTGCCCGTTGTTTTAAGTAAAACAACATATGATGCTATGAAGGAGAGAGATTTTACATCCGCGGGAAATGCTGCGGTGGATGATATATTGAGTCGTTGGAGTGTGAGGAAGTTCGATGGGTCGCGGCCGGTCGATGATAAGGATGTGGAGACTGTCCTGCGGGCGGCCATGGCCGCTCCGTCGGGAGTGAACCGTCAGCCGTGGGCATTTTCTGTAGTGACGGAAGGGAGTCTGCTCTCATGTCTGGGTGATGTGTCGCCCTATTGCCGTTATGTGGCTGAGGCCCCTCTTGCGATTGTGGTGTTTGGCGACCGGGAGAGGATGTTGCCCGGGGAGGATGCCGCGCTATGCGAGCTCGACCTTTCCGCCGCTACAGAGAATATCCTTCTGGCGGCTCATGCGTTGGGGCTGGGAGGCACCTGGTGTGCCGTCTATCCCAACCGCGATCGCATGCGGAAGCTCGCCGATATCATGCATGCTCCTGACTCACTCATGCCATTTGCCATAATCCCGTTGGGATATCCCGGCGAGAGGCGCCATTATATCGACAAGTGGGATCCCTCGAGGGTCTTCCACAACGCTTTCACGTCCCGCTGAGTGTGAAATCTGGGTTCGGACACGACGATTTGCGGCAATCGGTGGAAAGCGCTAACTTTGCGGAAAATCATAAATGCTATGGGATTCTGCAAATGTATCGGAAAAGTGTTGGGTAACCATTATAAGGGTGTTGCGGTTATGGTTGCGACCGTAGCGGCGTGTGCGGCCGTCGCTGCCGGTTGCTCTTCCGCGAAAGAAAGCGGGCAAAGCCCGGCATATGTCGACTTGCTCGAGGATTCGATATCAGGCATCGCCGCCCGTTATCCCGGCGACATCGGAGTGGCTGTCATCGTCAACGACTCCGATACGGTAGCCGTCAACGACAGCAGCATATATCCGATGATGAGTGTCTTCAAGCTTCACCAGGCGCTGGCCGTGTGTCATGACCTCGACCGCCGTGGGGTGTCGCTCGACTCGGTAGTGACCCTCTTCCGCGACAGCCTCGATCTCCATACCTGGAGTCCGATGCTCAAGGATTATCAGGAGCCTGTCATCCGGATTCCTGTAGGCCGGTTGCTGCGCTACACCCTGACCAGCAGCGACAACAACGCCAGCAACTACATGTTTCATCATCTGGTCGACGTGCGTGCGACCGACAGTCTGATTGCCACGATGATTCCCCGCGCCTCTTTCCGCATCGCCTGTTCGGAAGACGAGATGCAGGCCGACCACGGCAAGGCATACTTCAACTACACGTCGCCGCTCGGAGCCGCCATGCTTATCAACAGGGTCTTCACCGACAGCCTTGTCTCCCGGGAGAAGCAGGACCATATCAAGACGTCGCTCGCGGAATGCGTCACCGGCGCCGACCGCATCGTGGCTCCGCTCCTCGGCAGGCATGGCGTGAGCGTGGCGCATAAGACCGGCTCCGGCTATGTCAACGAGAGGGGTGAGCTTGTCGCCCATAATGACGTGGCTTATGTATGTCTGCCCAACGGCGTCGGCTATTCGCTTGCTGTATTCGTCAAGGACTTCAAAGGCTCCGAGGCGCAGGCCTCGGAGCCTGTCGCCCGCATTTCGGGTGCCGTCTACTCCATCCTCTCCGGTCTGCAGTGATCAGGTCAGGGTTTTCCACGATTTTTGACGGAAATTTTGGATAATTAAGATTTGTTAGTAATTTTGCAAGAGTTATTGCAGATTTTAACCAATCATCCAACCTGAATATTATGAATAAGATTATCAGAGCGATTTCAATGATGGTCATCATGCTGGCCGCCGTTCCGGCTTCTGCCGTAGGGCTCGGTGAGCTCAACATCTTCAATCATCTCGGCGTCGGCGCCCATGTGGGCACCACCGGCTTCGGTTTCGAGGCCGCAACCCCTATCACCAAGTGGGTGACCATCCGGGGCGGAGTCACCATCATGCCCGGCATCAAGTTCAGCACGAGCGTCGACGGCACATACGAAGGTGACTACCAGGGCCATCCCGTGGAGGAGGACTTCACCATGGACGTCAAGGGATCACTTGCCAGAGTGCAGGGAAGCGTCATCTTCAACATCTATCCCCTTCCGCAGCTCACATCATTCTATGTGGCGGCCGGCGGTTATTTCGGCGGCGGCAAGATCGTCGGCGTCACCGGCCACAGCGACGAGCTGATGAACCTTCCCAACGGCGACTCCTACCTCGACCTCGGCGACTACCGTCTGCCTGTTGACAAGAACGGTAATGTCGACGGCTCCCTCCGTGTCAACAGCTTCCGTCCCTACCTCGGCCTCGGTTTCGGGCGCCCGGTGCCTAAAGGACGACTCAACTTCGGCGTAGAGCTCGGAGTGCAGTTCCACGGCAAGATGAAACTCTACAACAACGACACCGAGCTCGACAAGATTCCGGCTCTCGACAACGACGACGACTGGCAGAAGTGGATGGACAAGCTCACCGTCTATCCCGTTCTGAAGCTGACCCTCAGCGGCCGCATCTTCTGACGGTGTGAAGGCAATGCTACACAAAAGGAGTGTGACACGTGCGTGTCACACTCCTTTTGTGTATGGATTAGCTGATTGCCGGGCGGTGGGGGACACATGCCGGAGGCATGTCCCCGCAAGCCGGCCTGACATTTGTCAGCCTATCATGGTGGCGATATCCTCCTCCACGCTGGTGATGGTGCCGATATGGAACATCTCCTGGAGCACCTTCAGGATGTCGGGCGTGAAGAACGCGGGCAGCGTCGGGCCGGTATGGATGTTCTTCACTCCGAGGGCCAGCAGGGCCAGCAATACGATGACGGCCTTCTGCTCATACCATGCGATGTTGTAGACGATCGGCAGCTCGTTGACGTCATTGAGTCCGAGGGCGTCGCGCAGCGCGAGCGCGATGCGCACGAGCGAGTAGGAGTCGTTACACTGTCCGGCGTCGAGCACGCGGGGAACACCCTCGATATCGCCGAGCGCCAGCTTGTTGTAGCGGTATTTCGCGCATCCGGCCGTAAGGATCACGCAGTCTTCCGGCAGGGCTTCGGCGAACTTGGTGTAGTAGTCGCGCGAGGGGAAGCGGCCGTCGCAGCCGGCCATCACCACAAACTTGCGGATCCTGCCCCTCTTGATCAGGTCGAGGATCTTCGGGGCCAGCTCGATCACCTGATGGTGGGCGAAGCCGCCTACGATCTCGCCGTGCTCGATGGCCGTCGGTGGCGGGCACTTCTGTGCTCGGGCTATCAGCTCCGAGAAGTCCTTGGGCTTGCCGTCGCGTCCCTCCTCGATGTGGCGGGTGCCGGGCATCCCTACGACGCCCGTGGTGTAGACACGGTCGAGGTAGGTGCATGTCTTGCGCGGCGGCACTATGCAGTTGGAGGTGAAGAGGAAGACCCCGTTGAAGGTCTCGAACTCATCGGTCTGCTTCCACCATGCGTTGCCGTAGTTGCCCGCGAAATGCGGATATTTCCTGAAGGCGGGGTAATACTGCCCCGGAAGCATCTCCGAGTGGGTGTAGACGTCAACGCCCTTCCCCTCGGTCTGACGCAGCAGCTCGTCGAGATCCTTGAGATCGTGGCCGCTGATGAGGATGCCCGGGCGGTCGCGCACTCCGATATCCACCTTCGTGATCTCCGGATTGCCGTAGCTCTCGGTGTTGGCCCTGTCGAGGAGGGCCATCACCTTCACTCCGCCGTCGCCCACGTTGAGCACGAGCGAGAGCAGCTCTTCCACACCGATGTCGGGGCGTGCGGTCTCCGCCATGGCGTTCTCGATAATGGCGTAGACGTCGTCGTCCTCATATCCGAGGTTGGCGGCGTGGCGCGCATAGGCCGCCATTCCCTTGCAGCCGTAGATGGCGAGCTGCTTGAGGCCGCGTATGTCGGGATTCTTGTCGGCGAGCACGCCGGTGAACTCCTCGCATCTCCCGGCCTCGCCGGGCTCGGCTTGAAACTCCACCTGCGGCAGGTCGGGAAGCTCGATTTCCTGCTTCTTCGCCTTGCCGGCAAGCAGGTTCTTCACCTCGAAAGCGCGGCGGATATAATCGTCGAGCGACGGATTGTCGAAATTGGCGTTGGTGATGGTGGTGAAGAGGGCGTCGATCACTAAGTGGCTCGCTTCCCTTGAAGGCTCGCCTTTCTCGCGCAGCGCCCTGTTGACCAGCGCCACGCCCCTCACTGCATAAAGGAGGAGGTCCATACGTGCGGAGGTCTCGGGGTGCTTGCCGCAGACTCCTGTCTTCTCGCATCCTGTGCCCCGTGCAGTCTCCTGACACTGGTAGCAGAACATTGCCGGCCGGTCCATGTCTCAGTCGTGTTTGATTTTCACAAGCATCACTTTCGCGTCGGTCACCGCATGCACAGAATGTGGCACGCCGTTGCCCATGAGCAGGAAGTCGCCCTTGCGCATGGTGTGGGGAGTGTCGAGCATCGTGAAGACGATCTCCCCCTCGATCACATTGACCATCACCTCGGCCGGAGCCTGATGGGTGGCGAGGTCCATGCCGGCGCCGAAGGCCAGGAGGGCCACTCCGCCGTTGTCGTTGTTCATCACTTCCTGGAATTCCACTTTCGAGGCGTTTTTCTCTACCTGCGAGGCGAGATTGAACACCTCTCCGAATTTGTAATCTGTCTTTAGCATGGCTTGAATGTTTTTTATTGTTCAGCGTATTTCGTTGAATGTCCTTTCGTTGAATGCCTTTCCGGTAATTTCATAAGGCGGCGTCTGATGTCTTCATCTTCATTATCAACGCCGGTGGCGCTCCTTTGGTTCAGGCATGTTTGCAACCGGGTTGCGGAGACCGGCCGTTAACTTTGCATCATGATTCAACACAAAGACATGCATACACACTGCACCCCCGATGCCCATGGCCACTGCCATTGCCACGGGCACACGCATTCCCACGGCCACGGCGCCGGGCATGCGAAGGCATTCATGAGGATAGGTGTCTCGCTGCTGATGCTGGTGGCCGGAATGGCGGCAACCTCTCTCGTCCATCTCGATATAGGCGCCGGGTGGCGCCTCGCATGGTATATCCTGGCTTTCCTCCCGGTCGGCGTTCCGGTAATGGCCGAAGGATGGAAGACCATCAGGGGCGGCGACGTCTTCAATGAGTTCACCCTCATGACCATCGCCTGCGTCGGCGCCTTCTGCATCGGTGAGTATCCCGAGGCCGTGGGCGTTATGCTCTTCTACAGTCTTGGCGAGACCCTCCAGGACCTGGCGGTGGGTAAAGCCACGCGCGACATATCGCGTCTTGTGGGCGACTCCGTAAGGATGGCGCTTGTGTGGCGCGGCGACCGTCTGGAGAAGGTGAGGCCGGTGGATGTGGCGGTCGGCGATGAGATCGAGGTGCGCCCCGGGGGCATGGTGCCTCTCGACGGCATCCTGCTCGGCGGCGACGCCGTGTTCGACACGTCGGCGCTCACCGGCGAGAGCGCCCCGAGGGCGGTGGCCGCCGGAGGGCAGGTGCTCGCGGGGATGGTCTCGGCCGGCAGCGTGGCGCGTCTGCGCGTCAACCGGGCGTATTCCGACAGCGCCCTGTCGCGTATCATGTCGATGGTGCGCGACGCCTCCTCGCGCAAGGCGAAGGCCGAGCAGTTCATAAGGAAGTTCGCGCGCGTCTACACCCCGGTGGTGACGCTCCTCGCCGCCCTTCTTGTCGCGGTGCCCGCGCTGGTGGCCATGGTGCATCCTGCCTTTCACTATGTCTTCTCCGACTGGCTCTACCGCGGACTGGTGTTCCTTGTGGTGTCGTGTCCCTGCGCGCTGGTGATCAGCGTGCCGCTGAGCTACTTCGCCGGCATCGGTGCGGCGTCGCGGCGCGGCATCCTCTTCAAGGGAGGCAATTACCTTGAGGCCATTACACATGTCGACACCGTTGCCTTCGACAAGACCGGCACCCTCACCGAGGGGCGTTTCCATGTCACGGCCGTGCATCCCTCGGGCATTGACGGCGACATGCTGCTGACGCTGCTGGCCTCGGCCGGACAGTCGAGCTCCCATCCCGTGGCTGCCGCGGTGGCTGCGGCGGCGGCTGGCAAGGGACTCCCCCTGACGCCGGCTGGGCATGTGACGGAGCATCCAGGCAAAGGCACTGATGCGGAGGTCGGCGGCCGCAAGGTGCTCTCAGGCAATCTCGGTTTCCTGCGCTCTAAGGGTGTGGAGTGTCCCGAAGTGCCGGTCGGCGACGGCAACACTATCGTGGCCTGTGCCGTCGACGGCGTATATCGCGGGTATGTGGAGATGGCCGACACGCTGAAACCGGATGCGGGGGAGGCTGTCTCGCGGCTCCGGCGCCTCGGCATCCGCGACGTGCTGCTCCTTTCCGGCGACCGCAAGGAAGCTGCTGAAAGGGTGGGGAAGAGCCTCGGCATGACGGCGTCGTATGGCGCGTTGCTGCCCGACGGGAAGGCCCGGATAGTGGAGGGCCTCCGCAAGGAGGGGCGGAAGGTGGCGTTTGTCGGCGACGGGTTCAACGACGCTCCGGTGCTGGCTCTGAGCGATGTGGGCATCGCCATGGGAGGCCTCGGCTCGGAGGCGGCCGTGGAGAGGGGGGGTGGGGGGGGGGGGACGACATCCTAT
>USHH01000056.1 GCA_900554345.1 uncultured Bacteroidales bacterium
GGAGCCATATTTATTGACCGGCAGAAACACCTTATGCAGAGGCTCCACATTCATCAGCATGTCGTTGACGAGGAAGCGGATATTGTCGTCGCCATACTTCTCGCCGAGCACGGCGATGAGCGCGATGCCGTCGAGGCCTCCCAGCGGATGATTGGAGGCGAAGGCGAAGCGCCGGCCCTCCGGGAGACTGTCGAGCCCCACGGTCTCCACCGTGATGCCGAGGCTGCGGAGTATCGAGCGCGCGAACTCAGAGCCTTCCGCCGGCCACGCCTCGCGCAGCAGCCGGTTGAGGCCGTCCTGATGCACGAGCCTCTCGAGAGCCGTGATGAGGAATCCCGGGATAAGCTTACCCTTCCAGCCGCCGATGCGGCGGCGGAGTATGTCGTGCAGGTCAATGACCTGGAGAGTGCGTTCAGATGCCATGGTAGTCGCAGAGGTGAGTGTCAGTCGGGATTCACGCTCGACTCCTCTTCCCAGTATTCGTCGTTCCAGTCCTCGTCGCTCATGTCTTCGTCTTCGTCGCCAGGCTCCTGCTCGAAGATGAAATTGTCTTCCTCCTGCACACGGTGGCGCACGTCGAGATCGCGGTGGGTGATGGAGGCGGCCGCGGCGCGGTTCTCTTCCGAGTTGATCTCGCGCCAGAGGAGGTCCTTGAGCTCGGTGAGTCCCTGGCCGGTCACGGCCGATATGAACACGCAGGGGAGGTCGTCGGGAAGCTCTGCGGCAATGGCCTCGCGGAGCTCGTCATCGAGCATGTCGCTCTTGCTGACGGCGAGCACCCGGCATTTGTCGGCCAGGTCGGGATTGAATTCCTTCACCTCGTGGAGCAGCGTCTCGTAGTCCTTGCGGATGTCGGCGGAGTCGGCGGGCACCATGAAGAGGAGCACGGCGTTGCGCTCGATGTGGCGGAGGAATCGGAGTCCGAGACCCTTCCCCTCGCTTGCGCCCTCGATGATGCCCGGGATGTCGGCCATCACGAAGGAGCGGTCGCCGCGGTAGCTCACGATGCCGAGCGATGGCTCCATGGTGGTGAAGGGATAGTCGGCGATCTTAGGCTTGGCGGCGCTCACGGCCGAGAGCAGCGTCGACTTGCCGGCATTGGGAAATCCCACGAGACCCACGTCGCCGAGGAGCTTGAGCTCAAGCACCACGGCCTTCTCGATGCCTGGCTGGCCCGGCTGGGCATAGCGCGGAGCGCGGTTGGTGGAGGTGGCGAAATGCCAGTTGCCCAGTCCCCCCTTGCCTCCTCGCAGCAGGTTGATCTCCTGACCGTCTTCCGTAATCTCGCAGATGAAGGCGCCGGAGTCGGCGTCGAAGACGGCGGTGCCCACCGGCACCTCGATCACGCGGTCCTCGCCGTCGCGTCCGAAGGAACGTCCGGCGCCGCCGCTCTGCCCGTTGGTGGCGAAGATGTGGCGCTGGTAGCGCAGCGGCAGCAGCGTCCACATATGGCCGTTGCCCCGCAGTATGATGTGGCCTCCGCGCCCGCCGTCGCCCCCGTCGGGGCCCCCCTTGGGCACGTATTTCGCACGGTGGAAGTGGCGGCTTCCCGCCCCTCCCTTGCCCGAGCGGCACAATATTTTCACGTAGTCGATGAAGTTGCTCTCTGCCATTGTCTTTTCTGTTTTTGGGCTATTATAGATTGGGGCGTCTACCGCCGGTGGCTCATGATCTCGTTGGCGTAACGGAAATCGTCGGGAGAGCCTATGTCGATCCAGCTCCCCTCCACCGGATGGCAGCAGACCTTACGCCCCTCGGCAATCATGCGCTCCATGAAGTCGGGGGCGTCGAGATAGGCGCCTCTCTCCATGGCGGCTATGAGGCTGCGCCGCAATATGTAAACGCCGGCGTTGGCCGAATAGTTGAAGGTCGGCTTCTCGGTGAGCCCCGTCACGCGGTGCCCCTCGAGGCGCATGATGGCGAAGGGCACCGACACCGTATATGGCACCGCCGCCACCGTCATGTCGGCCTCCTCGGCGATGTGGCGCAGGTACATGGCCTCGAAGTCGAGGGTTGTGAGCAGGTCGGAGTTCATCACGAGCACGTTGTCGTGGCGCAGCCCCTCCACGAGTGTGAGGCTGCCCATGGTGCCGAGGCGTCGCGGCTCCCTGACACAGGTGATGCGGCTCCGGCCTCCGCGCCGCTCGAAATGGCCGACCACCTGGTCGGCGAGATAGTTGACAGTCACGTAGATGTCGCCTACTCCGCATGCCTCCAGTTCATCGACGTTATAGTCGATGATAGGCTTGCCGCCCACCTCGAGGAGAGGCTTCGGGGTGTCGAGCGTGAGGGGACGCAGACGCTCTCCGCGTCCTCCGGCCATCAGCACGGCGTCGATCGGCAGCGACGTGCGTGTGTGGCGCAGGTCGATGATGTCGGCCACCCTGCCATCGCGTATCACGGGGAGCAGCTTGATGTGGCGGCGGCGCGCCTCCGCTATCGCCGGATAGAGGTCGTCGCCCTCGCGGCTGAAGAGGAAATCGCGGTGGGCCACCTCCCCCACCCCGGTGTCGAGCCCGGCGCCGGCTATCAGCGCCCGGCGTATGTCGCCGTCGGTCACTGTGCCGGCCATCGTGCCGTCGGGCTCAAGGGCGAAAAGGGTCATCTCGTCGCCGCTGAGACTGTTGAGGGCCTCCAGGGCTTCGCGGATGGTCTTTCCTGTGGCAATGGCGTGGCGCTCGAGGAGCTCCGCGCAGTCGCTTCGGGATATATGGTGTGGATATGGCATGTCGGTGTCGGTAAGTTTGCGCAAAGTTACATAAAAATCATGATTTTGCCGCCGCCCGTTTCTGAAAACTGCAACGCGGCTATCCCGGAAGGGCCTCTCCCTCCTCCCTGCGGGTGCAGCTGAAACCGTAGAGCGCGAGGGTGTCGGTGAGCTGTGTGGTGACCATCGCCCTGAGCTCGGGAGGCGAGAGCACCTTCACGGCGTCGCCGTAGCCGAGGAGTTCATGCACGAGCTCGTAGTTGAGCTTCAGCTGATATGTGAAGATGGAATAGTCGTCGTGTAGCTCCTCGCTCTGCGAGGGATGCAAAGGGAGGGCGCGAAGGTATTTCGCCTGCGTGGTGGTGGCCATGATCCTTACGGTCCTGACAGGAGCCTTGGAGGTGGTGACGCCGATGATATTGCCGAAGATGGCGTCGGGCGAGAGGTCGGCCGGCATCTCGAAAGGCTCGCTGAGCAGGCGCAGCTCCCTGACGCGGTCGAGGGCGTAGGTGCGTATGTCGCCGCTCTTCTCGCGCAGCCCCACCATATACCATCGCTGCTTGTAGCGCTTCATGAAATATGGGTGGAACACGATTCCCTTCTCTGCCCGCGAGCGGTTGAAGCCGGCATAGGTGAAGACGAGCTTCTCGTTCTGCCTCAGGGCCTCGGCCACAGGAGCAAGGAACTCGCGCGCCGAAGGCACCTCCTCCACGTCGATCCTCTCCGAGGCCACCTGCCCCTCGCGCATGGTGTTGCCCACGGCCAGCGAGTCGAGCAGCATGTTGGTGAATGCCTTGGTGCTCCGCGAGCCGCCGTCGTCGATGTAGTATCGGCCGAGGCTGTCGCAGTTGATGTCGATGTTGAAATTCTCCTCTATGGCGCGCCGGTGGTGGAAGAACGTGCGTTCGGGCATAGGCTTGCCGTCGGAGAGGGCGGAGCGCATCCATAGGCGGTTGATGTCGGCGCGTGTGAGGTGGCCGTAACGATTGAGGGTGTCTACAATCCAGATGTAGCGGGATATCAGGTCGCGGGCCATCGGGGTGTGAGTTTTATGGTGAAGCGTGTGAGTCGGTCGGTTTCGGAAGTATGCAGCCTGAAGGGAAATCCGTGGCCGTTGAGGATCTCGGCCACGGTCATCAGGCCGATGCCCTGACCGCCGTCCTTAGTGGTGAAGAACGGGGTGAAGAGCGAGGATGCGGCCTCCGGGGATATTCCGTGGCCGTTGTCGGTGATTGTGAGCGTGGCGGCCTGACGGTTGAGCGTCACGGCGACGGCACCGCCGTGGCCGATGCTTTCAACGCCGTTTTTCACTATGTTGACGATGGCCTGCTCCATGAGCACGGGGTCGAGCTCCATGAGCATCTCGCCATCTGCGCCCTCAAGCCTCACCGCCACATCTCGGTTGCAGCCGAGGCTCTCGAGGAATGGATGGAGCGAGCGGAGCAGTCGGCAGAGGTCGCTCCTCACGGGATGCGGAGGGGGCAGCTTCACGACATCGGCATAAGCCGTGATGAAGCTGCCGAGGCTCTCCCAGCGCACGCGGCAGCTCTGGAGAAGCGGCCGGAGCTCTGCCGACGGAGCCTCCATCTCCATGATGTCGAGCACGGGTGTCACCCCGGCCATGGTGTTGTTGACCTCATGGGCTATGGTGCGTATCACCTTGGCGTAGGCCTGTCGCTCTGCCTTCCTCACCTCCTCGGTGAGGCTCTCTATGAGCACGAAATATCGGCGGAAACCGCGGTCGAGGTATACGGGCGTGGAGCAGCGGTAGATATGCGTGTCGCCGAGACGGAAGGTGACGCTGGCGTCGGGCTTCATGGCGCCTGCGGCCTTCGCCAGCTCGCTGTCGGCGTCAATGAGACGCTTTCCCTTGAGGTCGCGGCATCCGAGCAGGCGCAGCGCCGCCGGATTTGCATCGGCCACCCTGCCGTCGAAATCCATGATCACGACACCCATCGGCGAGGAGGCGATGATGAGGTCGAGGAGACGGTTCTGCTCCATGACCCTCAGGCGCTCCTCGCGCAGCAGGTCGATCATGCGGTTGAAGGTGGCGCCGATGTTGTCGGCGTCGGGCTGCCCCACGCGGGCGAGGCGGGAGCCGAAGTCCTGTGCCTGCAGCAGGTTGATGCCCGTGTTGAGGGCGCGGACCGGCGCAATCAAGCTGCGGTATAGCGACAGCATGGCGCAGAGAGCCAGAGCCAGCGGAATCTCGATGGCGGCGAGCGGCTTTCCGTCGAGAAAGACGGCTCCGGCGACGGCTCCGGCTACTATGGCGGCGATAGCCAGATAGAAGACGACGAGCTGTCTCATGGCGCTATGCCGTGTTTCTCCATTCGCCGGTAGAGCGACTGGCGTGTGATGCCGAGCTCGGCGGCCGCGCGGCTGAGGTTGCCGCCGTGCTTCCCGAGCGCGTCGGTGATGGCCTTTCGCTCCATCTCCTCGAGGGTGGACGTCGTTGCGGGAGCGTCGGTCGGCTCCCGGGAGGCGTCGCGGATATCAAGGTCGCCCTTCGTTATCTCATTGCTGCCGCTCACGAGGATGGCGCGGTCGATGATGTTTTTCAGCTGGCGGATGTTGCCCGGATAAGGAAGCCGGCATAGGGTCTCCATGGCGTCGCTGCTGATGGCCACGTGTCCGCGCTCCGGATGTAGGGAGGCGAAATGGCGTGCCAGCGCCGGGATGTCGTCGCGGCGCTCCCGCAGAGGGGGCAGATGGAGGGTGATTGTGTTGATGCGGTAGTAGAGGTCTTCGCGGAAGGTATGCTCCCGGAGCATTGCCGGAAGGTCGGCGTTGGTGGCGCACACCACGCGGATGTCGACCTTCACCGGGCGGGTGACGCCGAGGGGCTCGAACTGGTGCTGCTGGAGCACGCGGAGCATCTTCACCTGGCAAGTGAGGTCGAGGTCGCCGATCTCGTCGAGGAAGATGGTGCCTCCGTCGGCGGCATGGAAACGTCCCTCGCGGTTGGCGACGGCGCCTGTGAAGGCGCCTTTGGCGTGGCCGAACATCTCGCTCTCGAAGAGGCTCTGCGAGACTCCGCCGAGGTTGACCATCACGAACGGCCGGGAGTGGCGGGGGGAATTGTTGTGGATGGCCTGGGCTATGAGCTCCTTGCCGGTGCCGTTCTCGCCGGTGATGAGCACGGAGGCGTCGGTGGGGGCGATGCGCTCCACGGTGGCGAGCACGTCGAGCAGCGCGGGATTGCTCCCTACGATGCCGCCACGGTCGAAAGAGCCGGGAGGCTCTGGAGCTCCGGCGCCACCCGAGAGCTGGAGGGCCGTGTTGATGCGCTGGATGAGCATCCGGCTGTCGAATGGTTTGGTGAGGAAATCGAAGGCTCCCAGCCGCATACCCTCCACGGCCAGGGGGATGCTTCCCCAGGCCGTGATCAGTATCACGGGGATGTCAGGAGCGAGCACCTTCACCTTCTGCAGCAGCTCGAGGCCGTCGCGGCCGGTGGTGGAGCCCCCGTAGTTCATGTCCATGAGGATTGCCCCGGGTATGTCGCGCCGTATTATGTCGAGGGCCTCGCCGGGCGTGGCGGCCTGCAAGGCCTCGTGGCCCGCGTGGCGCAGCAGCATGGAGAGGGCGTCCCTTATGGTCTTGTCGTCGTCGATTATGAGTATCATGCCGCGTCAGGATCTTCTCAGGATATGGAAAGTGCGGCTGTCGGGGTCGTAGGTGATGCCCGGGCGCTCGAAATAGCGGGCTATGGAGCCGTCGCGGGAGAGCTCTTCGGGAGAGCCGATGGCGAGGCCGAACTTTCTGTCGAGCATCCACACCCTGTCGGCGATCTGAAGGGCGATCTCGAGGTCGTGGGTGGAGAGGAAGATGGTCTTCCCTTCGTCGCGGGCGAGGGTGAGGAGCAGCTGCATGATCTCCACCTTGCTTGGATAGTCGAGGAAGGCCGTCGGCTCGTCAAGGAAAATGGCGGGCGTCTCCTGGGCGAGGGCCTTGGCAATCATCACCTTCTGGCGCTCGCCGTCGCTGAGGGTGCTGACCATCCGGTCGCTCAGGCTTTCGACACCTACAAGCGAGATGGCGTGGTCGACGACCTCACGGTCGGCGGATCCGAGGTTGCCCCAGAACCCGGTGTACGGGCTTCTTCCGAGCCCCACGAGCTCCCGGACTGTCATATTCTCGAGCTGAGGCTTCTCCGTGAGCACCACACCGAGCACCTTTGCAAGCTCCGTGTCGCGGTATTCGGAGAGGGGGCGCCCGGCGATCTCTATCTCTCCCTCCACCGGCGGGAGAAACCCGGAGAGGGTCTTCAGCAGTGTCGACTTTCCGGCTCCGTTGGGGCCGAGCAGACATGTGAACTCTCCGGAGTAGAGCTCCGAGTTGATGCCGGGGGTGATTATTATGCTGTCGCCTCCTTTTCCGCAGTAGCCTGTTGAGAGGTCGCGCATGCGGATAGTGACTTTCTTTTCCATATCATTGCGAATCATACCGCAAAGATAATAAATAAATTCCTATTATCTGTCAGACACGGAGAGGATATAGCCTTTCTTCTTGATGGAGGTGATGGAGAGGCGGGGGTCGGAGAGCAGGCGGCGGATGTAGGTGATCTGCACGTTGAGGGCAAGGGAGTTGGCATAGCTTGCGTCGCCCCACACCTGATTCAGTATGGTGTCGCGCTCCACGATGCGCCCGACGTTCTCCGCCAGCATCTGCAGGATCTCGGTCTGGCGCACGGAGAGGGCATGGGTCTCGCCATTGAAAGTGAGCGACGAGAGGTTGGGGCGGAAGAGGGTGTCGCCGAGCCGGTATTCCACATCCTGGGAGGCGGTCATGCTCTCGAACCGCTCGCTTATGCGTGCGATCAGCTCTTCCGGATAGAACGGCTTGGGGATGTAGTCGTTGCCCTTGAGGGAGAAGCCGTGGAGGCGGTCGGTCTTCTCGGTGCGGTCGGTGAGGAAGAATATTATCACCTTTTTGTCATGCTCGCGTATGATGCGCGCCATCTCGAATCCGTCGAGCTCCGGCATGTTGATGTCGAGCAGGATGAGGTCGGGATTGAAGGCCTCATACCTCTCGAGGCCGATGCGGCCGTTACCGGCGTATGCCGTCTCATATCCGGCCGCCTGGATGAAGCGCAGCAGAAGCATCGAGTTGCGGTAGTCGTCGTCGACGAGGAGTATCTTGATCGGTCTGTTCATTGCGGAAGCGTTATGGTGAAGCGGGAGCCCTCCCCTACCCGGCTCACGGCGGCTACGGAGCCGCCGTGGGCCTCCACAAGCAGCTTCACGTATGCGAGTCCGAGCCCCATGCCGGGCTGTGAGCCTGCAGAAGCCTTCCCTCGGTAGAAGCGATTGAAGATATGGCGGAGGTCGCCCGGAGGGATACCGTTACCTGTGTCGCTGACGCTCAGGCTCACGGCTCCGTCGGCCACACGGGCCTCGGCGGTGATCCCGACGTGAGGGCCGGAATACTTCAGGGCATTCTCCACAAGGTTGAGAAGTATGTTGTGGAGGTGGGAGCGGTCGGCGGAGACCTCGAGTTCCGGATCGATGGCGTTGTCGACGGCAACGCTCTTTCCGGAGGGAACGGGCGCGGCAGCCGCCACGGTGTGGAATAGGGCGTGGAGGTTGACGTTCTGCAGATTGAGGGGAATCTGGTCTACCCTGTTGAAGGTTATGTCGCGGAGGCGTGAGAAATAGGCGGAAAGATTGTCGAGCGCCGACCTGGTGGCCGACAGTATCTCTTTCCTGGCCTCGCCGTCGGCCATCATGCCGTCGCTGCCGAGACCTGAGACACACATCTTCAGGGTAGAGACAGGACGTTTCAACTCATGGACCATGGTGGTGATGAAGCTGTTGCGCATCCTGTCGATGCGCGTGAGCCGCAGGATAGTGGCGACCTGAAGCACGAGGCAGACTATCAGCAGACACGACACCAGCAGCGTGATGACGAGTGTCAGCCACATTCCCGGGAGCACATCGAAAGGATTTATCGGGCAGACTATGCTCACTGTGCGCCCCTCCAGCTGCGAATAGGGTATGGTGAGGGTGATTTCAGGCCTGAAGGGAGATGAATGGTATGCAGTGCGGATTGCCCAGACAGCGCTGTCGGCCTGCGCCATGGAGATGTGCGCCTTGATTCCCTGTGCGTCCATCACTGAGTCGAGCCCCTCGGCGATGAAAGGGGACTGGCGTTGGGTCTGGACGTTTCTCGTGGCAGTCCAGGCTTCCGATTCATCCTTAGCTCCCGAAGCGTCGAAAACGGCGGAGTCGGCGGGCTCTGCTGTCTGGATCTGGGCAAGTGCGATTGCCTTTTTCTTCTGCTCCTCTGTCAAAGCGGCACCCTTCGGCAGACCTAAAAGCTCATGGGCGGAAAACAGATAGGTATATATTCTCGCTGTGCGCGTGATCCTGACGGAGTCGCCGTATTGCTGCTGGAGGGAGAAGGACGGAACGGAGAACGCGCTGTCGCTTCCTTTGTCGCGCACGGAGTCCGCTCTCGGGTCGGTATGTGTCTCCCGGAATATGTTATAGTCGTCGACACACTTCATGACGCGGTCTCCCAGAGAGCGCTCATAATCGCTGAGAGCGAACTCATAATGGCCGTAAAGCCAGTAGGCCTGCATCCCGAGAAAGGAGATGATGGCGATGATCGTGATGATGTAAAGCGATTTGATACGTGTGGTCATGGCGCAAAGTTACATAAAAAAGCCGTGGCCTCCGCATTACGGGCCTCACAGACTTGCGGGCAGTAATAATTCAGTAACAATTCCATAATGTTTGAGTAATGATTATTTTCGGCGCGAAGGGGAAGGCTGACGTAACTTTGCGGCATGAAACAAAACATCAAAACGCCAATCACAATGAAAAGAACCCTTTTGATAATCCTGACGGCCATCATGCTGGGCGGCGCCGCATCGGGAAAAGTGTTGCGCCGCCAGCTGAGCATTCTTCCGAGTTACGTGCCGGAGAGCGAGACCCTCGCGACTGAAACGATGGAATTCGTCTACGACTACCGATGCTGCGTCGACACCACCGGCCGGCTCGAGGACAACATCTCGAGCGACAACATGCTGCTCCAGATCGGCCCCGGCGGAATGTCGAAGTTCTCCAGCTACCGCAACCTCACCGTCGACTCCATACTGATGCGCTCGAGCCGCGAGCAGATAGTAGACGCGGCGATCGAGGGGAAGCTCAGCACCGGCGAGTTCATGACCATCTACAAGAACCATCCTGCGGGGCGCCTCACCCACACCGAGAAGATATGCGAGGACTGGTTTCGCTACGACGAGGAGATGCCGGCGCTCGACTGGGAACTCACCGACTCGGTGACCACGGTGCTCGGCTACGAGTGCCACGGCGCCGTGTGCTCGTTTCGAGGCCGGAAGTGGACGGTCTTCTACTCAGAGGATATTCCTCTGCCGGACGGCCCATGGAAGCTACACGGACTGCCGGGGCTGATCATGAAGGCCTCCGACGAGAAGGGGCATTACACTTTCGAGTGTATAGGGATAAAGTCGAAGGCCGACCGACCCATCACGATCTACAAGGTGCCCTTCAACGACGTGAGCCGTCGCGACTACTACGACACGCGCCACCGCTACGAAGTGAACCCATACGCCTATTTCGAGGCCACGACAGGAGGCTCGGTGACGGTGACCGACGAGAACGGAAATCCCACGCCCGACGCATACGACCCGATCGAGCTGCCGTTTGAATACCTTGAACTCGACTGGAAGAAATGAACAGACTTATCCATCTCATACTTTGCGTGATGCTCGGGTGGCTGCCGACGACGGCGGCCG
>USHH01000057.1 GCA_900554345.1 uncultured Bacteroidales bacterium
TACGCGCGGAGGGGGGGGCCTTGGGGGGGCCGCCTCGGCGAGACGGTCGGAGAGCGTCTGGGCCACCAGCGGATCGTATCTTTCGCTGCGGGACTCCGGTATTCTGGCGCTCACGGCAAACACTCCGATGATGTCGGGGCGCCCTTCGGTGGCGGGCATCACGAAGTCGGCGAGCGAGAGAGCCGGGGCGCCATCGTCGGGCTTCTGGTTGCGCAGCGTTGGGAGGCGCTTCTCCCCTATCACGAGGTCATCTCCGTCGGAGTTGCTCTCATAGAAGGCAGTGACGCCGCGGGCCAATGTCTCGGAGCCGCATCCCTTGAGAAGTGTGCGGGCCTCCCTGTAGAGCTTCCAGGCCTGACGCGCCTTGTCGCGCTGCGACGGCTCAATAGTGGCGAGCCATTGCTCGGCCTCCTTTTCATCGGCTTCTAACGGGAATGTGGCGAGCCAGCTGCCGGTGAGACGCCAGGCATGGAGGAGCATCTTCCAGTTGATGAGCGGCATGAGGTCGCTGGCGGCGATCTCCACAGTCTGTGGGTTGGCGAGGCCTGTTTCCGGCATCACCGGATTCCAGTCGCTCCAGTCGATGGAGAGGCGTCTCTTCCTTGCCTCTTTGAGCGAGATATATGTGGTTTCCTCACCCTCGTGCTCCCGGCGCAGCCGGTCGTATTCCTGACGGAGGCTTTTGGCATATTCCCTGCCGGTGGCGGGTTCGAGCAGGCGTGAGGCTATGATTGGATTCTGCGAGGCGTCGGTGGCATGTATCACCGGGAATGATACGAGCGGGGCTATCTTCAGGGCCGTGTGGAGGCGTGATGTGGCGGCTCCCCCCACCATGAGGGGAATGCGCAGTAGCTCCTTCTCCATAAGCAGGGCCACCTCGGCCATCTCGCCGAGCGACGGGGTGATGAGTCCTGACAGGCACACTATGTCGGCTTTCTCCCTCTTCGCCGTCTCCACAATCTTTTCGGCCGGAGCCATCACGCCGAGGTCTGTCACCTCGAAGTTGTTGCATTCGAGCACGCTGGCCACTATGTTCTTGCCTATGTCATGCACGTCGCCCTTCACGGTGGCTATCACTATATGTCCGGCTTTCGTCCGGGCGCCGTCGTTGCGGAGCATGAGGGGGCGCAGGTGGTCGACAGCCCTTTTCATGGCCCTCGCTGTCTTCACCACCTGAGGCAGAAACATGCGTCCGTCGGCGAAGCGGCGCCCCACTTCTTCCATCCCCTCCATGAGAGGGCCGTCGATGATGGCGCGAGGGTCGTCGCCAAGCCCTAAGAGCTCGTCGAGGTCTTTTTCGAGGTGTGTCGTGTCGCCGACGACGATATCGTCGCGGAGGCGCTCCTGCGGGCTAAGGGAGTCGCGCTGCGCTGCGGTGGTTTTGGACGCAGCGGGCGCCGCTCCTTTCTTCTCCGGCAGGTGGGTGAGGGCGTATTCGGAAAGCTCGGCAGGAGCTTCCTTACGCCTGGCGAGCACCACGTCGTCGAGTATCGCGCGGAGCTCCGGCTTGATGTCTTCATATTCCGGCAGTGCGGCGGGATTCACAATGGCCATGTCCATCCCGGCGAGGCGGGCGTGATGCAGGAAGACGGCGTGCATGGCCTCGCGGAGGGGGTTGTTGCCACGGAAGGCGAAGGAGAGATTGCTCACGCCGCCGCTCACCTTGGCGCCGGGGAGATTGCGCTTTATCCAGCGCGTGGCCTCTATGAAGTCGCGGGCATAGAGGTCGTGGGCCTCCACACCGGTGGCCACCGCCATGATGTTGGGATCGAAGATGATGTCGCGGGGAGCTATGCCCCCTTTCTCGGTAAGTAAGCGGTATGCTCGGGCGCATATTTCTGTCTTGCGGCTGAAGGTGTCGGCCTGCCCCTGCTCGTCGAAGGCCATCACCACCATTGCCGCTCCGAGCGAGGAGATGAGGCGTGCCCGGCGCAGCAGCTCCTCCTCTCCGTCGCGCAGGGATATGGAGTTGACGATTGCCTTTCCCTGAAGGTTTTTCAGGGCCGTGACGGCTGTCTCGGGGTCGGAGGTGTCGATCATGAAAGGCACTCGGGCGATGTCGGGGTCGGCGCCGGCGAGGCGCAGCAGGCGCGTGAAGGCGGGGCGTGTGTCGAGCAGCGGGTCGTCGAGGTTGATATCGATTACCTGTGCGCCTTTCTTCACCTGCGAGGCTGCGATCTGCAGGGCCTCGTCGAAGTTCTCCTCCTTGATGAGGCGTAGGAACTTGCGTGAGCCGGCCACGTTGCATCGTTCGCCTACGATGGTGAACGCACCTTCCGGCGCCTTCAGCGGCTCGAGGCCGGCGAGGGAGAGTGAGTGGTCGGAGGGTTTGGGGCGGTGTGGTGTGGCTCTGTCGCGGAGTGCAGCGAGGGCTTCGATGTGTTGTGGGGTTGTGCCGCAGCAGCCTCCGGCTATGTTGAGGATGCCTTCGGTGAGGAGAGGCTCCATCTCGGCGGCGAATATTTCGGGTGAGGCGGCGTAGCGGCCGAGCTCGTCGGGAAGTCCGGCGTTGGGATGGCAGCTGATGTAGAGGTGAGACACATCGGCGAGGCGGCGTATGTGGGCCGCGGTGTCGGCGGGGCCGCTTGAGCAGTTGAGGCCGATGCCGACCACCTCCGGATAGCATTCGGCGGTGAGTGCGAGGGCGGGGATTGTCTGTCCGGAGAGGATGCGGCCCGAGCGGTCGGCCACTGTTGCGCTGACCATCACGGGGAGATGGAGGCCGAGGGTGTCCATGGCCTGACGGCATCCCAGGAGCGCGGCGCGGAGATTGATGTTGTCGTAGACGGTCTCGATGAGTATTATGTCGGCGCCGCCGTCGGCCAGGGCGAGTGCCTGCTCGCGGAAGGCGTCGGCCAGAGTGTCGAAATCCACGTCACGCTTGGCCGGGTCCTCCACGTCGGGACTAAGGGAGGCGGCGTGGGCTGTCGGGCCTATCGTGCCGGCCACCAGCACCCTTCGTTCTGCCTGAGCGTCGTCGGCTGCCCGGCGTGCCAGACGCGCGCTTTCCCGGGCGATCTCGAAGCTGAGGCCCTCCATGCCGTAGCGGGCCATGGAGAGACGGTTGGAATTGAAGCTGTTGGCGGTGATGATGTCGGCGCCGGCCTCGATATATCGGCGGTGGATGTTGTGGATGTCGGCCTTGCGGGTGAGCGAGAGGAGGTCGTTGTTGCCGCTGAGGCGCGACGGCCAGTCGGCGAAGCGCTCGCCGCGCCACTGGCTTTCCGTGAGGCAGAGGCGCTGTATCATGGTGCCCATGGCGCCGTCGAGGATGAGCACTCGCCGGCTCAGCGTGTCGCGCAGCTCGGCGGGTGTTAGTGTGGATGGTGATGACATACGGTGTGGTGGATTTCTTTAGATGTAGGAGTTGTTGAAGGATTAAAAGACTTTCTTCACTACACCGGCCACGCTCTCTGAGAGCGACATGGTGTAGTAGTGTATTCCGGGAGCGCCGTGTGCGAGGAGGTCTCGGCTCTGCTCCACACACCATTCCACGCCTATCCGCGAGGCCTCTGCGTCGGTCTTCGCCTTGCGCAGCTCGGAGGCGAGTGCCTCGGGGAGCTCGGTGCGGAACACCTTCGGCAGCACATTGAGCTGGCGGAGCTTGGAGATGGGCTTCAGCGCCGGAATCACGGGCACCGTTATCCCCGCCTTCCGGCAGCGCTCAAGGAAGGAATAGTAGTTGTCGTTGTTGAAAAACATCTGGGTCATGAAGTATTCGGCCCCTTCGTCCTGCTTCTTCTTCATGTAGTGGATGTCGGAGTCGAAGTTGGGTGCCTCCTCGTGCTTTTCGGGATAACACGCCATGCCGTAGGAGAAGGGGATGTGGATTCCCTGGATGCGTGTGTCGTCGATGCCCTTTCCGAGGTTGAAGTCGTTGACCTGCTGCTGGAGTCCTGAGGCGTGCTCGTGGTAGTCTTCGGGGGCGCCGTGGAGCTCTCCCTGCGTCTTGTCGTCGCCCCTCACGAGGAAGAGGTTGTGGATGCCGAGGAAGTTGAGGTCGAGCAGGGCGTATTCTGTCTCGTCTTTTGAGAACCCGCGGCATATGATGTGTGGCACGGTGGCTATGCCGTAGTGGTTCTGGAGGGCGGCGGCGATGGCCACGGTGCCGGGTCGCTTGAGGATGCTGACGCGCTTGTGGGTGCCGTTGGGGAGCGGCTTGTAGACGTATTCGCTGTGGTGGGAGGTGATGTTGATGAATTTGGGGTCGAACTCCCGCAGCGAGTCCACGATATCGTAGATCTTGTATATGCTGTTGCCCTTGAGCGGGGGCAGGATCTCGAAAGAGAACACCGGGTGGTCGCCGTTATAGAAATCTGTGACTTTCATTTTCAGCTGGTTGGCGTAGCGGCATGCCGGAGGTATGTCGCTACATTCTGATTGTTGACATTTAGGCTTTTGACGGCTTTCGCGAGGCGTCCGAGGGCAGTCTGGATCACGCTGCGCGGGGAGCCGGCGTTGAGGCGCATGAATCCGTGGCCCTGGGCTCCGAACATCTCGCCGTCGTTGAGGGCGAGGCGCGCCTTGTCGATGAAGAGGCTCTGGAGGGCGTCGTGGTCGAGGCCGAGCCCCCGGCAGTCGAGCCATACGAGGTATGAGGCCTGCGGCCTCACGGCCTTCACGCCCGGGATGTGTGCGTCGATATATGAGACGATGAAGGACGCCTCGCTTTCTGTGTAGGAGGGCTTTGCGGGGAGCCACTTGTCGCCGTGGAGGTATGCGGCGGCAGCGGCGGCCTGCTGGCCGAGGCACGGGGCGCATAGCTCGGTGGCCTCGAGGCGGCTGAAGAAGCGATGGCGCAGCGCGTCGTCGGGCACTACGGTCCAGGAGCTTGCGAGCCCCGGTATGTTGAAGGCCTTCGATGGGGAGCCGAAGGTGATGCTGATGCGCGCGGCCTCGGGGCTGACGGTGGCGAAGGGGGTGTGGACGTGGCCCGGCAGCGTGAGGTCGCAGTGTATCTCGTCGCTTATCACGGTGACGCCGTGGCGGGTGCAGATGTCGGCGAGGCGGCGCAGGGTTTCCGGGCTCCATACCTTTCCGCCGGGGTTGTGGGGGTTGGAGAGGATGAGCAGGCGTGCGCCGGGAGCCACTTTCTCAAGGTTGTCGAAGTCCATCACGAAGGTGCCGTCGGGGTTTTGGATGAGCGGGTTCTCCACGCATACGCGTCCGTTGTCGATGGTGACGAAGCGGAAGGGATGATACACCGGTGGCTGGATGATCACCTTGTCGCCCGGCTCCGTGAGGAAGCAGACGGCGAGGGCTATCCCCTTCACGATGCCGGGGATGAAGGATATCCACTCGGGATTGATGTCCCAGCCGTGGCGCCGGCGCTGCCAGTCGATGATGGCGTGGCGCCACTCCGGGTGCTCGACGGCGTAGCCGAGCACCGGGTTTGCGGCTTCCCTCATCACGGCTTCCCTCACGAAGGAGGGGCTTTCGAAGTCCATGTCGGCGACCCAGAGGGGAATGAGGTCGTCGCGTCCGAAGCGCTCGCGGAGGGCGTCGGTCTTGAGTGCGCCGCTGCCGCGGCGGTCTATGATGCTGTCGAATTCCATATCTTATTGCTGATTGTTGGTGAGGGCCTGGCGGAGGTCGGCAAGGATGTCGTCGGGGTCTTCGAGACCTATTGACAGGCGTATGAGGTTGGGGTCGATGTCCATCTCGCGTCGCTTCTCCTCGGGGATGGTGCCGAAGATGGTGGAGTAGGGATGTATGGCGAGTGTCTTGTTGTCGAAGAGGTTGGTGGCGCGTCTCACGAGCTGCAGCCTGTCGATGAATCGTCGGCACGCCTCCTCGTCGGCGAGCTCGATGGTGACCATTGCCCCGTATCCGCCGTATTGCTCCTTGGCGAGCATGTGCCACGGGCTGTCGGTAAGGCCGGGATAGTTTACGCTCTTCACTCCGTCGACGCTTTGGAGGGCCGAGGCTATATGGAGGGCCGACTGCTCCTGGCGGGCGTATCTCACCTCCAGGTTCTCGAGACCGAGCAGGTGCATGTATGCCACCTGTGGCGTCATGTATGCGCCGAGGTTGAAGAGGGCGTCGCCCTTGACGCGGGCTGTGATCTCGGGGAAGTTGCCGTAGTCGATGATGAGTCCGCCGAGCGATGTGGCGCCGCCGCTCACGTATTTTGTGGAGGACACGATCTCAAAGTCGATGCCGAGTGCCTTTCCGTCGTAGAGGGTGAATGGAATCATCGTGGTGTCGGCGATGAGTGGCACGCCGTGTCGGTGCGCGATGCGTGAGAGGGCCTTGATGTCGGCGATCTCGAGCTGGGGATTGGTCACCGACTCCAGGAATATGCAGCAGGCGTTGTCGGGCCATTGGCGCTCCACGGCCTCGGGGTCGGTGAGGTCGAGCAGCGAGGTGGATACGCCGAATCGGGCGAGGGTGCGTGTGAGCAGCAGGAAAGTGTTGCCGAAGACGTGGCGTGAAGTTACGATGCCGGCTCCGGCCGAGGCGGTTGCCACCATGATGGCGGAGATGGCTGCCATGCCGGAATTGAGGGCGGTGACGGCAGTGGCACCGGTGACGGCAGCCACCTGCTTCTCGAGGAATGTCACGGTGGGGTTGGTGACGCGTGAGTAGTCGGGCGAATCGCTTCGGCCGCAGAAGGCGTCGGCCATGTCACTGGCGTTGTCGAATTCGTATGCCACGGAGTTGTAGAGAGGCATCGAGATGCTGCCGTAGGCGTCCGGGCGCTGGAAGCGTGCGCCTATGATTCTGGTTGATTTCTTCATATCTGTCATAAAAAAGACAGTCCGGCAGAAATGCCGGACTGTCGATATATACTGTAGAATTGTTTGTCTTAGAGCATACAGGGCATCGACACCCGGCGAAGTCGGCTGCGCATCATCATCATGCCCGTCATTCGGCCCTTGGAGCCGTTGTCGGGAGTCTGGAAGGATGCTATGTATGCGATTCGCTGCATGTAGATGTCTGTTTGATTGTCAAATCGGATGCAAAGGTAGCAATAAAAATCGTAAAAACAAATAAAAAATAGAAATCAGATATACACGGGGCCATGCCGCTGCATCCGGTTGTCGCTGTCCGACTTGAAATAGTCAGAGATTCGGGAAGTAATCTTTCTATACAGCATATAGACGCAATATATTGGTTATCATTGATATAAGTGGAATATTCACACTTTTCAACCCTGATTGGAGGTATAAAACCACACTTTTCAATCCGATTCAAGGGATAAATTCCACACTTTTCAATCCGATTTACGGCTGCAAATATACACTTTTCAATTCAAACAGGCAACATAGCCGGCTTCCTCACCTTACCATTCGCGGAGCTTCTTTTTACACGAAAAACAACCTTTTTAGGGGTTTAAACCCCTAAAAAGGTTGTTTTTCGTGCCTAAAATTTGCGTATTCGTTTGATAATGATTAATTTTGTAAAAATTGAAAATTATGACACGAAAAACTTTGATAGCCCGTCAGCGGGAATGCGATGAGCTTACCCAATGTATGGAATCCGACAAGTCGGAATTCGTAATTATCTGCGGACGCAGACGTATTGGCAAGACATATCTGGTGGATAGATTCTTTAAGGGAAAATTCGACTTTAAATTCGTTGGAGGCCATAACCTTAGGACAAGAGACCAGCTACGCAATTTTGCAAAGGCTCTGACGAGATATTCGAAGCGCAGATATCAGGAATTCTCCGACTGGATAGAGGCTTTCGATGCATTGGAGGAATATCTTGAATCTCTTCCATCCGACAGGAAAAAGGTGGTTTTTATAGATGAGATGCCTTGGATGGACTCCAAACGTTCTAAATTTGTAAGTGTATTGGAGAATTTCTGGAACGGCTGGGCCAATGGACAGTATGATATCGTCCTTGTGGCCACCGGTTCTGCAACCTCATGGATGGTTGACAAGCTGATAAAAAACAAGGGTGGTCTCCACAATAGAATCACAAGGCGCCTGTACCTGTCTCCCTTTACCCTTAAGGAAACTGAGGAATATCTCAAGGAAAGGCGCACCACATGGGATAGATATGAGATGCTTCAATGCTATATGGTGACCGGCGGCATCCCTTTCTATCTCGATCTGGTGAATCCGAGGGAGACGCTTGCCCGAAACATCGACCGTCTCTGCTATGAGGAAGGGGGGGCGCTGAGTCAGGAATTTGATGAACTCTATAATGCTGTGTTCCCTTCTGCAGATACATATATTTCGGTAGTGAGATTGCTGTCGGAACATAAAAACGGCCTTACACGTAAGGAAATCGGAGAGAAAATAGGCCTGAACGGTACGAATCTAAGCCGCATAATCAGTAATCTTGAAAAATGCAGCTTCATCGGCAAGCGCGCCCAGTATGGCAACAAGAAGAATGAAGCCATCTATCGCCTGATAGATTTCTATACGCTCTTTTATTTTAAATTTATAGAGGGCAATCTGACTCTTGACAATGCATGGTGGACCCATCATATCGATTCCGCCAAAATATCCTCATGGCAGGGACTCACTTTCGAAATCATCTGTATGGAGCATCATCAGCAGATCAAGGATGCTCTCGGTATTTCAGGAATGGCTACTTCTGTGTCGACATGGAGATGCTATCCGGATGAGAAGAGAGATTTGCCGGGTGGGCAGATTGATATGATTATTGAGCGAGCCGACCGTATGATACACTTATGCGAGATGAAATTCTCGCAAAGAGCATATAATATCTCTGCTGAATATGAGAAGAAACTGCGAGACCGAATGTGGCTGTTTGATATGAGAACCAATAACAGGAAGCCACTCGTGCATACCTTTGTGACCACTTTCGGACTTGGAGAAGGTAAACATCACAGCATCGTCCACAGTGAAGTCACCATGGATGACCTTTTCAACAACTGACCCTGCCGCCGGCTTCCTCACTTACCCTTCTCGGAGCTCTTTTAGGTGCGAAAAACAATCTTTTCAGGAAGATGGAGGTATCAGGTCGATTGTATATTTATTAACCAATAAGGTCTAAATATGGCTTGATTTAACATTTGATAACATTCTTCAATCTATTGCTAAACTATTGATATCCAATGAAGTGTCAGTTGAAGAATTTCTTCAGGGGAAAGAGATGGGCTAAGATACTGTGATAAAATCAAAATCTTTTTGAGGAATATTTGACCAATATCTGTGTTTTTCTCAAAATGGCGTAAATTGTAGCCTGATTCACTATATTTATAAATTACCCAAGACGGCATTCGCTCTGGGGGGCGATTTAGTTCGCCCCCGCCGCTCAGGCATCCCCTCCCAGAAGGAGAGAGGAATGTTTTGTCGATAAAGTTGTAATTTTCTCTGTCAAAAGCTCGGTTTTGTGCAAAATTCAGCTTAAATTTGCACATAATTATGATTATGGAGGACGCATTCCGATATGGAATCGTCCATCTCGTGTAGGCCGAGTGTTATCACCGGCCTATTTTTCTATCTGTCAGCCTTTAGTGGAGTATGCCGGGTCGTAAGACTTCTTGGATTTGCAGACTGAATACATCAGGGTCAGCAGTTTGCGCATGACGGCGACAAGAGCCACTTTCCCTGACGGATTGGATTTCTTAATCCGGTCATAGAACTCTCTCATCTTGGGATTGCATCGGATGGCGGCCATCGCGCAGATGTAGAGCATAGACCGCATTGTCGAATTTCCTTTTTTCGATATGTGTCGTTTGGGATCCTGTGGACCTGACTGACGGGCTACGACATCCAGGCCTGCGAATGAGATTACCTGCCGTTGATTGTTGAAGTTGGCGAAGCATCCGACCTCGGCAAGTATTGCGGCAGCTGTGGTCTGACCTATTCCCGGAACGGTTGTTGACAGTCTGACAGCCTCTTTGAATTGTTCGGATTTATCGACAAGATTCCGGATCTCGGTTTCGGCCTTGGAGATGTTTTTATCGACATCGTCAAGTGCGGCAGAGCATATCCTAACAGTCTTTTTGTCTGAGAAAGAGCTTGCTGTAAGCGCTCCAAGCTGGTTCTTCAGCATCGTGCTGTGTTTTACCAAAGAGGCGCGCAGGCGGCACAGTGACCGTATTGACGCAAGCTGCTCATCCGGTGCCTCCCAATTCTTGAGCCTGCGGTTCTCGCATCCGAGCATCGAGAGAATATAGGCATCGATCTTGTCGGTCTTAGTCTTATATCCTTCGTATTTTGCGAAGTCTCTGACTCGGTTTGCCGGAACAACGTGGACTGTCATTCCAAGTTTGGTCAGGTGCATTGCAAGAGCCTCGTAATATACTCCAGTAGGCTCCATGACAAAGCATAGCGGATACCCTTTGAGGGACTCCTTACGGACCCACCTGACGAGCTGGTTAAAGCCATGTTTGTCATTAGTGAACTCTATCGAAGGTGTGCTGCATCCCTCTGCATCAAGCATGGACAGACAGGTAAACGTCCCTTATGACGCATGCCTACCGAGAGAGTCCCGACTTCCGGGACTCTCCGCATCATAGGCTTCTTGCAAAAATTGG
>USHH01000058.1 GCA_900554345.1 uncultured Bacteroidales bacterium
AGTGACGTTGTCGGAAGGGAGCGGGAGCCGTGTCTCTGTCGAGGTGGTGCGCCTCTGGGCGAAGCTTTGCCTTGTATTCACAACAGACACCGACCAGACCGTCAGCGTCAGCAAGATCGCTATGACCCCGGCTCTCAATGAGAAAGGCGTGAGACTGCTTCCCGACTACTCGACACTCGACGGGAAGCCGAATACCGCTGATGGTCGTCCGAGCCTTATAGCCGGCGCGGTATGCTCAAGGCTCGAAAGAATTCCTGCCACTCCTCTGACCGTGACAAAAGACGCTTCTGCTTCGGAGACTTTCTATCTGCTTGAATCGTCGGCGCAGAATCATCCCACAGGTCATTATCCCATCGATCTTGAGGTCAAGTATGACGACGGTGCGGTGCAGACTGTGAGCGCTCTTGCCTGGCAGCTCGACCATATCAATCGCAATGACTTCGTCACGATTCCGGTGCTGCTCACCAATTGGCTGGTGGACATAGACGTGCTTTTCTATCCCCCCATCGGCGGTTATCCCGCAGTGCTCACGGAGAAGAAGGACAACGAGTTTTACACCAGGTTCGGCTCCGGCGGAAAATTCGTGATCCGCCCGACCGTAACCACCGCCTCCGGCGAGATAGTCGCCGACAGCAATCTCGAATTCACCCTTTCAACGGAGGATGCCGCCGGCATTTTCAGCCAGACCCCTTCGGAAGATCCTGCCACGCATGAGATCACAGGAGAGCTCGCTGACGTAAGGACAGGTACCGCCGTAGTGACACTTACAATAAAAATAAAGACCGACCAGCTCCAGCATGAAATCATGCGGAAGCTATATATCATACGAAACTGATGAAGAAGCTAATTCTCACAATGCTCGCAGTTCTCGGCGGCTACGCTTCACTCGCCGGGCGAACTCAGCTTATAACAGACGCCGGTCAGCTTGTTGTCAATAATATCGGTGACGGAACCGTCAATAATCTTATCGACAACAACATATCGACATACCTGCATTCTCCTCAGACGGGAGATCTTAGCGATAATTGCCGTATCCAGGTGAACCTGACAGAGGCCATGACATTGGGTGATGATGAGGATCTCGTAGTATTTATTCAGAGATGTGGCCATGGAGAATCGGATTCCCATCCCACAGCCATGAAGGTGGAATTAAGCTCAGACGGTACGAACTGGGAATCCGTGTGGGATACGGATAATAAATCATGTCATGTCTATTTCCTATACCGTGGTCCGAAAACAAAGGAATATTCAACCCGAATCCACACATCCAAGCCCATTAAGTCCTTGCGCTTCACGGTGACAGCCAACAGCGGCCGAAAATTCGACAGTGCCGGTCACCGCTATATGGGTCTTGCGGAATTCCAGATCTACAGGCTCGGCCGCAACGAGAATTACAGCGAAAACCTTATTGACCGCTTCCACCTGACCACCGACTACCTCCGTAACCTTAAGAGCCACGAATTCATCAATACTCAAAGTGTCCTTTATGAGGATAACCGGATATGGGGCCGTAACGCCAGTATGGTAGACTGGTGTGACTGGAATGGGTGGCAAGATGGCAGATGGACGAAAAACACGGAAGAACTCAGGGAGGCAGGCGTCGAGATGCCTGACTATACCATGATCACCCACAATCCCGATGACCCTCGTGGTTATACTCCAGACAACGGTCAGCGGAGGCAGCCGACCCACGTTACGGAACATATCCTTTATGCGATTCCAGGTGATGCCATAGCCCTCTATCCGTATTATAGCTTTACCGATGCCACTACATTCAAAGATAATAATAAAGTGACATTCGCACACTGGTATGATTATCAAGGAGGCGGCCATCTCAATACCTCGCATGACATGACCGGGGGCGCCACATCGATGCTTGACTTTCTCGCCGATCCGTCCGGAGTGCTGAAAAATGATGGCTACGGATATTTCGCCGGTGTGGAATTCGGCAAGGAGATACCTCTGAGGATATCGACGCCGCAGGAGTATATTGACTATGTCAACGCTGCAAACGCATCAAGTGCCGGATGGAAGTTGAGCGCCCAACTTGTAGCCGACCTGGATTTTTCAGGTTATGACAATGTCCCCTCACTCGGTAAGGAGCATTATTTCGGAACTCTTGAAGGAAACGGACACACCATCAGTAACCTCCGTATGATCAGGGACGAGGATGGTGTGGGATTGGTGAAGAATGCAAGCAACAACGCCATAATCCGGAATCTTATCATTGACGAAACATGCACATTCCAAGGCAGGACCAATGTGGCGGCGGTGTTCGGTAAGGTAATCTTTGGCAACGGGAGAAGCATAAGCAATGTGCAGACCTATGCGACTGTCATAGCCACACAGGGGAGCGCGGCGGCGCTCGTGGGTGGCCATACTGATGAATATAATCCTCCGCTAACCATCAGCAATTGCTATGTGGGAGGCAGTGTGAGAAGCGAAGCCAGTGGTCCGGTTGCGGCTGTCGCGGTATGGGATAATTATGATAGACTGGCTATCAGCAATACCGTTAGTGTTGTTGCGGATGTGGATAATTTCGCGGTAGGTGTGTCTCCAGCCCAGATTGATAACTGTTATGGCGACTATGATCAGTTGGGACCTGATCATCAATTGCCTGATGATCAAAACAGCCAGGAGTTTATTCAGAAGTTGGGCGAGGGATGGAAATCCAACGATGTTTTAGGTCATGCGGTCCCCAAAGTTGTTCTGCCGTTTGATTTAGGAGAGGCTAAATTCGGTGGCGTGGCTACATTCTTCTGTCCGCGTTCGCCATACGTTCCCGACGGCACTTTGCAGAACCTTCCATTCCGTGACGGTCAGAAAGAATTTGTGATAGCAGCCGATTTCAGCCAGTCGTTCACACACACACATCATATTACCGACAATGAGATTATCGAGCCTGTAATCCAGTTCCGTCATATTTTCCGCATTCGCGACGGCAAGGAGTTTGCAGAGGAATTCTCCGGGTCGAGGCAGGCGAATGATGAATATGTGAGAAAGAACCTGCGACGGGTGTCGGCCCGGTCAGGCAAAGGGTTCCAGATACGTCTCGACAGCCCTATACCCAAGAAAGGCACCACACGCTCTAAATATTATTATAAAATATCGGATACCGACTACCGGCGTGTCTGCACTATGAACATGACGGTGACTCACCTTGAAACCGGCGAAGTCCAGAAGATAATCATCGGTGCCGACGGCGGCATGAAGGATGAGAACGGGACAGATATTCTGGATGCTTCCGGCAAACCCATAAATGACAGTCATTTTTATTATGGCGAGTCATTCGACGGCTATGGCTCCAGGGTAATCGACGGTATCACTTATAATATATGCGGTGGCGGCGGTTCATATTACACTATGCTTAAGTGCGATAATCCGAAAGAGGGCCGATATCTGGTACGCATCACAGGCAACGATATCAATGCCAATCCAATCATGATATGCGACGGTAGCGGAAGTCTGCTTGTGGTGATGGAGATGGAGCTGACTTTCCTTCCGGAGAGCGTCGCTTGCATGGTGACCGATAACGAGCTTTACGCCAATGACGCTTATGCGCATGCACGCGAGGAAGAACTCGAGAAGGCATACGGAGCGCCTAAGCAATATCAGAATTTCGACCAGTTCGCGGCCCTTGAGAAACTTGGCGATAAGAATGATTATCTGGATGGAAGCTCACATAAATACAGGTATAAGTGGCCGATGCCCTGGAAAGACAATACATACGCGTATGATTACAGTGAGACAAGGGATTTCAACATGTATTGCGTGGCCAGTCACAGTTCCAAGACTCCATATAGTGCGGCTGCTGGCAAACATATCAATCCGGATGGCTCTAAAGGACTATATGACAGGCTTTATTATAAGACCACGCGTATCAGCGGCAATGACAAGTCGAAAGTCAGCTACGGCTATTTCTATTATGTGAATGCCGCTAAAGATCCCGGAGTCTCGGCTAGGCTGTCGATAGAGGATATCTGTATGGGCAGCACGGTTCATGTATCTGCATGGATAGCTGAGTTCTCGGATGACAGGGAAGTAGCGAATGTCTCATTTAACTTCATAGCTGTCCGTAAAGACGGGGATCGTATACTCCTGCATTCGTTTATATCCGGATATGTGCCCGTGAAGGGAGAATGGATGAATGTGTATTATTCATTTGTGCCCAATTACTCGGAGGCGGGTATCACTCCTGATGATGTCGACCATTTCGAGCTTGAACTTGAAAACAACTGTACAAGCTCCAATGGTGCCGACTATGCCATAGACAACATTCGTCTCTATGTTGTCAATCCGGTGGTGTATGCCGAGCAGAATGAGCCGATATGTGACGAAAAAGTGAGTGATGTAGGTGTGCGTGTCGACTCGCCTTTTGACGTGCTGCTGCAGGTTGTCGGCGAGACCGAAGCGAAAGTAGATATGGATGGCGAGCAGATAGACCTGTATTATACATTCATCGACAAACAGAAATTCGATGAGGAATATGCGTCGACAGGTAACGGGGCAGAAGCATATGACAAGTCTGTATTGAGATACAACTATGCGGATGCAGATGACGGCGCTGCAGACCAGACGTTTGGAAAAGTCACGTTCAATACCTGCTTCAATAGTAATTCCGACTATCCGGCTGATGACATAGCTGTAAATGCGAATGCATGGAAAGGGGTGGATGATGGAACCCGTATCATCATTTTCAATACGCGGCTGAGCAATATCTCCATCGGCAAGGAATATTATATTTCCATCTATGTGTCTCCCGCCGGGGAAATCAGTCCGGGGTGGAGTGAGTTCAACATCAAGGATCCGTGCGCCAAAGTTAGTGTGGTGAGGGTGAAGCCGACAAGCACCGTCAAGATTGACGGCGAGGTTCGTGAGGACTCCGACAACATAAGCGTCTGTGAGGGACAGAAACCGGTGGTGCAGGTTGACATCTATGGAAAGAAAGACGAGACATCCGGAACCATCACCGATGAGCCCCTTGAGAAGAACGCCCGGATGGACTGGTATGACGGCACGTATGTCGAATTTATGGCTGAGCGGAACAGTGATGGACTGTTTCTCAGCGAGGCTCTGTCAGAATTCCGCAAGGAATATCCTGCGGCTGAGAACTGCGATGTGGCTGCGGTTGCCGGCCTGACCGAGGCTATGATTGATTATCTGAAAGAAGCCACGACAACATCGGAGGGAACCACGCTTCCGAAACTGTGTCTATCGCAGACGTCATATGTTTTTCCTTCGGAGGCAATCCCCGATGGGCAGGATTATGTTTACTGCCATGTAGTCGCGATACCCATAATAGGGAAGGAAGAAGGCCGACTCATCTGCTCGGAGCCGACAGAGGTGCGCATCCGGGTGGAGCGAAAGGCTCCCACACTGCTGCATGGCTTGACTTCCATAACCTACCCCGACCGGATCATCGACGTGCCGCTGCGCATCGGCTTGAGGCAGCTGAAGTCGGTGAGCGGTGCGAAGGCATCCGCGGCAAGCCAGACGACAAACCTCAGAATCCCAGTGAGGAAGGTGACAGGGACTTCAGAAAACGCAACGGCTATGAGGCTGGTCAATACCAAGCCTTATATCTTTCTGGTGGAGACGAATGACCCCGACTATGAAGACTTAGGCACTCTGGACGATGCCGACAATAATATAGGGCTGATGTCCGTCGGAGAGATCAAGAGTCTGACCGCCCGGATTGGTGGTGATGAGAATGCTTTCGAGGCTGTGCTCTACAACGACGTGTTCATCCCTAAGGAGGGATATTACTACCGTCTGCGCTTCAGCTTCGAGGAGGATGCCGCTGCCGGCTCTGCGGAGGAGGGTGTCGTGGCCTGCGGCGGCCAGGACGTGTTTACGATTAAAGTGGTGCCGGAGTACCAGAAATGGAACGGCGGCTCTGCCCTGACCGACCGCAACTGGAACAATGACGCCAACTGGAGCCGCGTCGAGGCTGAGGATCTTTACCTGACAGCCGACCGCAAGACAGCCATGGATGAGTTTGTGGCCGACGGAAGCAACAAACGCAAGTCCAGCTATGCGCCACTCGACTTCACGAAGGTAATCATACCGAGCATTGCAGATCCAATCAATAATCCTCCGCTGCTCGAAAAATACGAAGGGCAAGCTGTCGAGGACCTTTCATCTTCATATAGCGACATCTCCAGCAAGGTAATCTGGACGAAAATTCCTTCATCTGATGCGGCCGGTGCTGCCACACATGATATCGAGTATGATATGGCGGCATATGACGCTCCGGAAGGGCAGCCGTCCCAGGTGAGATGCCGCCCGTGGTATTCCAATACCTGCGAGCAGATACATTTCCGTCCAAATTCGGAAATCGGCGGTCAGGGCAATCTCATCTATCAGAAGGCTTGGGTCGACATCACTGTCCTGCCGGGTCGCTGGCACACTCTCGCGACTCCGCTCAAAACGGTTGTGGCCGGCGACATGTACCTCCCCAGGGCCAATGCCCGTCAGGAAACCGAGCTCTTTCAGGACATCACCTTCTCATACGGTGATTACAACCGCTTCGCTCCCGCCGTATATCAGCGTGGCTGGAACAAGAGCACAACTACAGTGTTTGAAATTGGCGGTGGCAGCAGGAATGTGGCTCTCAAAGCCGACTGGAGTAATGTCTACAACGACGTGACGGAGGTTTATGGCAGGGGAACCGGCTTCTCCATCAAGACCGATGTGTCAGGCGTCACCTCGCCATCCGCGGATGGCGTTTTGTTCCGCCTCCCCAAGGCTGACGCCTCTTTTGACTATTTCAGCCAGGACGGTACTCAGCAGGGCAATACCACCGCTATTGACCGCACCGACTGTTACAGGCTCAACGATGCAGACGGCACCATCACTTCCGTAAGCAGAGGGGGTAATCAGTATTTCCTCGTCGGCAACCCTTTCATGGCGCATCTTGACATGCAGAAGTTTCTTCAGGCGAATAGCTCCAGGATCAATGCCAAGTACTGGGTGCTGACCGGGAGCTCCCAGGGTGTGGCCATCTTTGATGAGACATCCGATGGTTTTGTGGGTACTGAATCCGGCTATGTCGCTCCTCTGCAGGGGTTCTTCCTTGAAGCAAAAGACGGTGCTGCTGCAACTGAAGGCGGCGATTCTGAATTGGAACTGGTTTATACTGCCGATATGGCATGCAATACCTCCTTCATGACCTCTCCGCTTCGCTCGGCGGTCCACGCCAATGGCGGCAACATCGTCACTATCTCGGCTGTGCAAGAGGGTGGGGTAGTGTCGCAGGCGTTCATCAATCTCTCGCCGGAGGCTACCAAGGAGTATGACGAGAGGAATGACGCAGTGCTCATCGACAATTCGGAGCTGGAGGTGCCCGCTTCAGTCTACACGATAGGAGGCAATCGAGCTCTCTCGGTGAACACGACGGATGATGTCGACGGCACGGAGGTGGGCCTCATTACTGACGCCGATGCCCACACCACACTCGTGTTTGACGGCGTGGATGCGCTGACCGACGTCTATCTCTACGACGCGGCGCTCGACCGCAAGTGCTCGCTCTACGACGGTCTGGAGTACATCATCGATGGACCGGCCGCCGGCCGCCTCTTCCTGATGGGCCACTCGGAGATCTCCGACAGCGAGATCCAGGGCCTCAGCGTGGTGGTGCGCGGCAATGACGTGCGCATCGAGTCTGGCAACTCGATGCCGGTGGCAGCGAGGGTATATACCGCCGACGGCATGCTGGTGTGCGACATGAACGAGAGCGCTCCGGTGCTCGAGTTCACTCTCGACAGAGGCATCTACATCCTGGAGGCCACCGACAGCATCGACAGTGTGACACGTAAGGTATTTGTAAGATAAGGTATGCGAAAGCTCATTATACTGACTACGGCGCTGCTGGCAGCGGGCTGGTGTGCGGCAGAGCACACCGGCGCCCTGCTGCGCCTCGAGAAGGAGGGCGTCGATTTCGGCGCCATCGAGTACGAGTCGGAGGTGACCGACTCGCTGAGGATATACAATGACGGTCAGGAGCCGCTGGTGATCACTTCGGTGTTCAGCGAGTGCGGCTGCACGGTGCCCTCATACAGCCACGACCCGATAGAGCCGGGCGACTCCGGGATGATAGCGGTGCGCTTCATCAGCAAGGGTCGAGAACCGGGTTATTTCCGCAAGGCGGTGCGCATCAGGACCAACGGTGAGCCGCCGCGCAAGGTGTTTTTCGTGGAGGGCCGCATCAAGCGCCCCTACCGTAAATAAAGTCTGAACAATTCTTAATTAATAATAGATCCGCTAAAAATCAGACTATTCATTATTACTACAACTATACAAAGCAAATCATGGGGCCGAAGGGTCCCGATGTAGTAATATCAGGGCGGCGTCCTTCGTGAGAAGTGCGCCGCTTTTTTCAAAAGCCGCCAATCCGACCTCCCTTCACTCTTCACTCTTCACTCTTAACTCTTAACTCTTGACTCTTGACTCTTGGCGCTCTGCGCCCCAGCCCCAGCAGGGCGCGGAGCGCCCCGTCGGCAAGAAGCTCCTCAGGCGTGACGTCAGCTACCAGCCGCCCCCCGTCGAGCACCAGACACCGGCGGCACACCTCGCGTATCATCTCCAGGTCGTGGGTCGCTATCAGACACGTATGGTCGAACTCACGAAGCAGGTCCATCAACCCGGCCTGCGCCTTCCAGTCGAGATTGCTCGTAGGCTCGTCGAGCACCAGGATGCTCGGCTCCATCGAGAGCACGGTGGCTATCGCCACGCGCCGCTTCTGACCCCCGGAGAGCTCCGATGGCGCCCGACGCCGCAGGTCGAGGGCCCCTACCCTGTCGAGCGCCACCTCCACGCGCCGCCCGATCTCCGCGTCGGGAAGCCGCATGTTGGCCGGCCCGAACGCCACATCCTCCTCCACCGTCGGCATGAAGAGCTGGTCGTCGGGGTTCTGAAACACGAGCCCTACGCTCTGACGCACGAGCGGCAGCGTCTTACGCGTGACGGGCACGTCGCCGACGTTCACCTCCCCCTCCTGCGCGAGGAGCAGCCCGTTGGTGTGGAGCAGCAGCGTCGACTTGCCGGCGCCGTTGGCGCCGAGCAGCGCCACCTTCTCGCCGTGGGTGATGAGAAACGAGACATTGTCGAGCGCTTTGGTGCCGCTCGGATATGTATAGCTGACGTGGGAGAACCGGATGAAGTGATGGCTCATTTTTTTATGAAGAGTTAAGAGTGAAGAGTCAAGAGTGAAGAGTCAAGAGTGAAGAGTCAAGAGTCAGGAGTGAAGAGTCAAGATTATCAGGCTGATGGCTTAAGTGATTCTTTCATGTGAGGAGGCGCGAGAGAAGGGAGGGGACGGGGAGGAAGCGGAGCAGGGCGAAGAGGAGGGTCCAGACCGCGACAAAGAGGGTGTCGCGCAGAGTCCAATGCCGGCGAGCGGGATGCCACGAGGGCATCACGCCGGTGAAGCCGCGGGCGAGCATCGCCTTGTGGATGCGCTCCGCGCGGGCCACGGAGCGGATGAACAGCTGCCCGATGAAGGCACCCCACTGACGCAGGGGGAGCGCGGGACGCCCGTAGGAGCGCGCCTCGCGCGCCCGACGCATGTCGAGAGCCTCCTGAAGCAATACGGTGATGTATCTGTAGACAAACGCAAGCTGGGTGGTGAGGAAGGCCGGCAGACCGATGGAGCGGAGCGCCGAACAGAGGCCGTTGAAGCCGTGGGCCGTCAGCAGGAGCACTACCACCTGTACCGCCACAAGCGCCCTGACAAGGATCGAGACGAAGGAGACCCAGCCGCGGCTCACGGCGACAGAGCCTACGGTGAAGGCCGTCTGCGTGTCGAGCATGGGATTGAACATCCCCACTGCCGCGGCGAGAGGTAGCGCCCACCAGGAGCGGCGAAGCAGCTCCGTCAGGCCGACACCCAGCCACGCGGCGAGCACCACCGGATAGACGGCGTAGAGGATGAGCGACGCCACATCGGCGAGCGGCACGGAAAGCATGAAGCCAAGACAGGCGAGGGCCACGAGCAGCAGAGCCCGGGCATCGGGCGCCTGCGGCATGGTCTCCGCCACGTTGAGCCTGCGGAGCGCGATGGCAGTGCGCTCAAGCTTTCCTGCCATTGTGTGAAACGGCTGTGGCGCGGCGGCGGGTGAGCAGCGAGGCGAATGCAATCACCAGAGCAAGCACCATCACCGCGCCGATGACACCGGAGAACGAGCTGTCGTAGTCGGGCATCACGGCAGTGGCCTGCTGTATCCCCTCGGCGCCCCTGGCCATAGCGGAGCCGGCCTCGGGAAGCCCGGCGTCACCGGTGAGACGCGAGATGCTCCACTCCAGCCCGTCGGGATCGGAAGAGGCGAGGAAGGCGAGTCCGCCGGCTATCAGGAGCGTGGCGCCGGCCAGCCACCACAGCGCTTTGCCGGGGCGGGAGGCATGCTCCTGACCGTGGGGGCTGTAAAGGAGGTCGGGGCGTGTCTTCCGCACAAACATCAGTAC
>USHH01000059.1 GCA_900554345.1 uncultured Bacteroidales bacterium
GGGGTTGAAATTGGCCGACACCGACTGTCCGAGATAATATGATATCTCGGGGCCGGCATTGAAGAAGAAACGCCCGCGACGACCGAAATAGATGTGGGCGAGCACCGGGAGCTCGAGATAGGATATCATGCGCTTGTAGTGATAGGGCGCGTCCTCGAAATTCTCCTCCCAGCCACGGCTGAGATAATTGAGCTCCACGATGAGGCCGAAATGGTCTTCCTCTATATAGCGGAACATAAGGCCGGCCGTGGCGCCCATAGGCATCTTCTGCTCCACACCGGGGCTGAAGAAAATCCTGGAGAAATCAACACCACCCTTGGCTCCTATCGACACATTGGAGGAGTAATGGGTCTGCGCGACAGCTCCCTGCGTGAAGGCAAAAGCCATCACGACAAAGGCTGCCAGACGGGAAAAGAGGGCACGGCGTCTCATCTCACGATAATTTTCTCAACACCGGAAGGGCCATAGCTCAGTATGTAGCCGTCGGGATTGAAGAAGCCACCCCAGTTGCTCACCCTCTTCAGGTCGATATTGCTCTGCACGGGATGCTGGCGCTGGGCCACCTCACGGTTGAAATCGCCGTTGGAGCTGGAGAGGAACGGTATGAAATAGCGGGCCATATCGTAGCCGGTGGCCGCGAAATTAGGATACGACCTGAGTGGCTGGTGGCCATATGCCTCGTCGAAACCGGACACGAAAGTGCGGCCGTCGGGCGACTCCTCGTCGAAATAGAACCGGGCGGGAACTATCACGTTGAGAGCTGCAAACTTATCACCCATCGCATCCTCGTAAGTGATCCAGTTGGGACGCCCCACGACAGTGAATGCCACCATGGGATTGCTTTCGGCGGCATGCTCAAGAATGCGAAGCAGATCGGCCACCTCCTCCTTCTTCGTGGGCGAGGCATAGATCACGTAGGTGTCAGCGCCAGTGAAATCATAGTTGGCCAAATCGGCGATATTCTCCACTACATCGGGTCTCGCGGACTCAAGACGCGCGGAAAGCATCTCGGCGATGCCGTCTTCAGAATCAGGCGCACCGGCATACACAAACTTGCGGGAGCCGTAGTTGCCGGCGATATAGTCGGCCATCTGCTCGTAGAAATACGCCGGAGGAGTGAGGAACTGCACCATCGAGGCGTTGTCGGTGTAGAGGTCGTTTTTCACATCGAAGGCATTGACCACCTGCACACGGTTGGTGTTGCCGAAATCGGCGAGGAACGCCGGGAAATTCTTATCGGCGGTGGAGATGATCAGGTTGGGCTCCATCTCCTCGAGCTGGTCGGTGACGGTCTGGGTGGAAGCGCGTCCGTCGAGCACCTTGAACTCGATCTTGACCGGCGATGACTTCATCTGGTCGAGGGCGAGAAGGAAGCCGCGCGAGAACTCGAGGTCTTTCTTCCCCATAGGATCATCGAGCAGCAGGGCGACGCGCACCTCCGTGAGGCGTGCGGCATCTGAATCGATATTGTTGATGGAGTCGTAGAGCTCCTGACGCCCTTCGGCAGTGAGCTCGCGGGGGTCGGTGTCGTCGACCTCAACCTCTACAGAGACGGTCTCCACATTGGGCACCACCACGATGTCGTCCTTCTTCGGCTGCGCGTCATCTGGATTGGCCTCCTTGAGCTTCTCCTCGGAGGCGCCGGTCTTCTGCGCTATGGAGCTCCAGGTGTCGCCCTTCTTCACCTTGTAGTTGTCGAGGTTCTTGAGGCGCTCCTCCTCCACGAGGCGAGTCTTGACACTGCGGGTGGACTGTCCGGTAGGAATCCTGACGGTGTCGCCGGCACGGAAATTAGACTCGCTGACACCGGGATTTGCCTTGAGGATATCGGCCACAGTGACATTATACTGCCTGGCGAGGGCGAAGAGGGTGTCGCCGCGCTTGATGGTGTAGTAGGCATATTTCTTGTCGGAAGGCACCGACGAGGCGTCCTGACGGATCACGAGGGTCTCGCCGGCCTTGATTCCCTGCTTGGCGGAAGGATGGCTCGCGTAGATCGCCTCGAGCGGGATGTTGTACTGACGGGAAATGCTGTAGACAGTCTCCCCCTTCTTCACGAGATGGCGTATCGGCTCTGCCTCGGCAGGCCCGGGGGGCGTAGCCTCCGGCTCGGAAGCGACCTCTCCCCCCCCGGCGGCGGGGGCGGCAGAGGCGTCGTCGTCATCCACCACCTCCACCACACGCCCTGTGGGATAGTAGAGGCGGCTGCCCTTCTTCAGCTCGCTTACGGTGTTGGGATTGAGCCGGATGAGCTCATTGATGTCCCAGCCGAACTGCTTGGCGATGCCATAGATCGAATCGCCTTTCTTCACCTCATAATAATAATATTCCTTGCCCAGGATCTCCACTTTGGGGAGCGAAGGCTGCGAGGCGGCCAGAGAGAACGAGCAGGCGGCGGCAGCCAGAAGCGAGCAGAGTCTAACGTGTTTCGACATTTTGATTGCGTATAATGATTACGGACGCCGGGAGTGTCTACATGGCAAACGCACCCGTAGAGCGCCCTAAGCAATGCAAAATTAAGCAAAATATGTGACACAGACAACCTGCGGAATGATTTTGCGTTTTTATTATGTCGGAGATCCGGACCCCATCCGGATGACATATGGCCCGGAAGCTTACGGAGCGGCCGGCGTTTTGCCATTAAAAAACTTATAATTAACTTTGCAGCCGGAAAACAGGGTCATGAAAGCCGCCGGGCGGCTCACGGCTCCTCATGAAGATATGAAAAGACTCTCCATTATATTGATATGCAGCCTGCTGGGCCTCGCAACGGCAGTCGCTTCCACCGTCGGGACAGTCTATAAGCCGCATCACTCGCAGTCGGGCATCACGAAGACCGACGAACTAAAGGAGGTGCTGTCGCTGATAGCTGCCGAACATCCGACAGTGGGGATATGCGTGATCACCGAGAGCGACACCATCTGCATCAACGAAGACGAGGACTTCGCCATGATGAGCGTCGTGAAGCTCTATCAGGCCGTGGCCATAGCCACCACACTGTATAACGCGCGCGAGACCTTCGCCCTCGACGTGAAGGTGACGCGCGACGACCTCCCCACCAACACCTGGAGCCCGCTTGCACGCGAAGACCGGCCCGACGAGTTCTGGATGCCGGTGGAGCAGCTTCTCGCCTACACTCTTCAGAAGAGCGACAACAACGCCTGCGACGTGCTCTTCGAGCGCATCAGCATACCCAAGGAGACAGAAGACCAGATCAAGCGTCTCGACCTTCCGGGCAGATACGGCGTGGAGGTGACGGAGTCGGACCAGGTGGACTGGCCTCCCTGCGACATCCTCAACTTCTGCAGCCCGCTGTCGGCGGCCTCCCTCATCGACAGGATATTCAACGGCACGATAGCCTCCGACGAGATGCAGGGGAAGATACAGCTTCTGCTCAGCGGCAACAAGATGGGCGACGACAGGATAATGAAACCCCTGCGCGACACAGGGGCGATCGTGGCCCACAAGACGGGGACCGGATGGGAGAAAGACGGCTACGTGACCGCTACCAACGACGTGGCGCACGTGATACTTCCCAACGGCGACAGCTATTCTCTCGCCGTACTGATCTCAAACTTCAAGGGCACGATGAAAGAGGCGAACGCCGTGGTGGCGAAAGTGTCGGAAGTGGTCTACAAGACGCTGGCGTCGGTCTAACGCCTCACCACCAGAGTTTTGGCGTAGGCCTTGCCGTCGGTGGCACCTCCGGAGAAATGGCTGAGGGCTGCCACGGAGGCAATCGCGAGGGCCAGCACGATGAAGAGGGCGCCGCTGTAGGAGAACATCCTCTCCGCTTCACTGCGGCGTGTCCTGAAGCATGCCTTCAGCACCGGGATGAAGATCATCATGAAGCCGAGGCCGACAAGCACCGAGACACCGGCGGCGAGAATAGAGCCGGTGGAGATCATGAAGAGAATCGGCATTATGCCACACATGATTGCCAGTATGGCGATTATGGATATGATGAGCCGCCGTCGCGCATGAGGCACAACGGCTGACTGCGTTCGGCTTACATTAAGGGTCTTGCCTGTTGTTGCTGAAGTTTCGGATAACATTCGGTGGGAGATTTAGATTGATGATTAAACAATAAGATGTTAGGTCAAAAAGCTATCAGATGATAAAGCCGATGGCTTCCGAACGCAAATGTAATACAAAAAAACGATTTAATTACATTTTCATCCGTATATTTTAAAAACACTGCCGTAGAGCGAGGCTTTACGGCAGTGTTTTTTAACAAAGAGTCAAGAGTCAAGAGTCGTCAAGGGATTATTTTTGGTTTTTGGGGGCGAGGCCCATGTTATGGAAGATGAAGGAGTAGATGTCGGCATACTCGTCGATCACCTTAGAGATAGGCTTTCCGGCGCCGTGGCCCGCCTTGCTGTCGATGCGGATGAGCTTGGGGGCGTCGCCGGTGTCGGCGGCCTGGAGGGCGGCCGCATACTTGAAGGAGTGGGCCGGCACGACGCGGTCGTCGTGGTCGGCGGTAGTGACGAGGATGGCGGGATAGGGAGTGCCGTCATTACGTATGTTGTGGGCCGGCGAGTATGCGGCCAGATAGCGGGCCATCTCCTCTGAGTCGGCGCTCGTGCCGTAGTCGGAAGCCCAGTTCCAGCCGATGGTGAAGAGATGATAGCGCATCATGTCCATCACGCCGACGCGAGGTATGGCCACCTTGGCGATGTCGGGGCGCAGATTGACCGTGGCTCCCACCAGGAGGCCACCGTTGCTGCCGCCCTCGAGAGCTATATAGTCGGGCGATGTGTAGCCCTCTTTCGTGAGGTATTCGGCCGCGGCGATGAAATCGTTGAAGACATTGAGCTTGTTGAGCTTCGTGCCGGCCTCGTGCCACTCCTCGCCGTATTCGGAACCGCCGCGCAGATTGGTCTGGGCATAGATTCCTCCGTTCTCGAGCCAGAGCATACGGTAGGGGCTGAAGCCGGGAGTGAGGGACACATTGAACCCCCCGTAGCCATATAGATACACCGGGTTCTTTCCGTCGCGCTTCAGACCCTTCCTATAGGTAAGGAACATGGGCACCTTGGTGCCGTCGGCCGAGGGATAGAACACCTGCTCGGTGACATAATCATCGAAATTGACACCTGCAACCTCCGGACGTTTGATGAGACGCGAGGAGCCAGTGGCTTTGTCAAACTCATAGATGGCCGAGGGGCTTGTGAAGGAAGTGAAATTATAGAACACCTCGGGATGTTTCTTCGAGACGCTGAGGCCAACGGAACCGTAGCCGGGAAGGGAGATGCCACCCTTACGTGAACCGTCGGGCCCGATGACATCCACATAGTTGCTGGCGTCTTTCTCATAGAGGAGAAGGATGTCGGAACCGGAGAAATCGGCCTCCTTGAGCACAGCCGGGCACTCCCCCACCAGCTCCTTCCAGTTCTCCTTGGCGGGATTGGAGAGGGGAGCCGTCATGAGGCGCATGCGCGGGGCATCCATCGATGTGAGGATATACAGGCGGTCGCCGTCGGCTCCGATCACCGAATGGTTGAAGTCCTGTGTCGGTTCGATCACCGTCCAACCCTTGTCGGGATTTTTCTTGTCGAAGACCAGCATACCCTGGCCGACACCCTGACCACCCTTGTAGACCACGAGGAGGTCGGGAGCACCCTCGACCGTGGAGATTGAATGGAAATGAAGCGGATTGGCAGTGTCCTCGAAAACGAGGCGGTCTGCGCTTTGCGGAGTGCCTATCTCATGATAATAGACGCGGTGGTTCACATTTGCGTTTGAGAACTCCTTGCCGGCTTCCGGCGCCTGGTATGCGCTGTAATAGAAGCCGTTGCCATCCCATTCCGCGCCGGTGAACTTGGCCCAGAGGATATGGTCGTCGAGCAGACGTCCTGTCTCGGTGTCGAGCACATAGATCTCCGTCCAGTCGCTGCCGCTCCGCGATATGGTGTAGGCGGTGTATCTGCCGTTGTCAGACTGGAAGACTCCGGTGAGGGCCACCGTGCCGTCGTCGGAAAGGGTGTTGGGATCGAGAAACACCTCGGGGACTCCTCCGATGGAGTCGGTGCGGTAGAGCACCGACTGGTTTTTCAGACCGTCGTTCTCGAAATAATAATACCGTCCGTCGTTCCCTTTCCAGGGAAGACCGGTCTTGACATAGTCGGCGAGGCGGGCGAGGCGCGCACGGATGTCGCCACGGAATGGAATCGCTGCGAGATATGCCTCCGTGACGGCGTTCTCGGCATTGACCCAGGCGAGGGTCGCGGCCGCAGTGTCGTTCTCAAGAGGGCGATAGGGATCGGATACCTTGATTCCGAAATAGTCATCGACAGTGTCAGACTGCGGGGGTGTCGGATAACTGAGTGGAGCGGAGCCATGATTCTGGGCCGCGGCAGCCGAGACAGAGGCCAGGGCGGCCATTACAAGAAATGTCTTCATGATATAGTGGTTTGATTTATGATGCAAAATTACACAAAAGTATAAAAATAAAAAAATGCGCCGTTAAGACCAATTAAGCAAAATTGGCGTTGTTTTTGTAGGGGAATACAGGGGGTGTCGCCCCCGGCACCCCACCAATCTTTAAGAAAGCATGGGTAAGAACATAGAAATAAAGGGAGCAGCGGTCAACAACCTCAAGAACATCGACCTCAAGCTTCCGCTCAATAAATTCATAGTCTTGACAGGAGTTAGCGGCTCGGGCAAGTCGTCGCTGGCCTTCGACACTCTGTATGCCGAGGGGCAGAGGCGCTATGTGGAGAGCCTGTCGGCCTACGCGCGCCAGTTCCTTGGCCGTATGTCGAAGCCACAGTGCGACTATATCAAGGGCCTGCCTCCGGCCATCGCCATCGAGCAGAAGGTGAACACCCGCAATCCGCGAAGCACCGTAGGGACCTCGACCGAGATCTACGACTACATGCGTATGCTCTTCGCCCGCGTGGGCCATACCTATTCCCCGGTTAGCGGCATCGAGGTGAAGAAGCATGGCGTGGAAGACGTGGTGCGCACGGTAGCAGGCTATCCCGAAGGGACACGCGCGGCGCTGGTGATCGACATCCGGGTGCCGGAAGGACGCTCACTGCGTCAGCAGCTCGAAATCTACCTCAAGGAGGGCTACACCCGTCTGGAGCAGGACGGCTCTTTCATCGACATCTCCGACGTGCTCGCCGCCAAGGAGGAGCCGAAGCCTGGCGGCTACCGCCTTCTGATCGACCGCTTCACCGTGTCGACCGACAAAGACGAGGTGTCGCGCCTCACCGACTCCGTGGAGACAGCCTATTTCGAGGGGCACGACGAGTGTATCGTGATGGTGTGGGGCGCCGACGGCGTGCATGAGCATGCCTTCTCGAAGCGCTTCACGGCCGACGGCATCGACTTCAGGGAGCCCAACGACCTGATGTTCAACTTCAACAACCCATACGGGGCATGCCCGGAATGCGAGGGATTCGGCAAGGTGATGGGCATCAGCGAGGACCTGGTGGTGCCCGACAAGTCGCTGTCGGTCTATCAGGACGCCGTGCAGTGCTGGCGAGGAGAGAAGATGAGCGAGTGCAAGAAGGAGCTGATACACATAGCTCCTCACTTCAACTTCCCGATCCATACCCCCTATTCCGAGCTGACAAAGGCCCAGAAGCGTTTCCTCTGGGAGGGCAACAGCAGCTGGCCGGGCATCAACGGCTTCTTCAGATGGGTCGACGAGAACCAGTATAAGATACAGTACCGGGTGTTGAAGGCCCGCTACCGGGGCAAGACCACATGCCCGACCTGCGGAGGGTCGCGGCTGCGTCCCGATGTGGAGTACGTGAAGGTAAGCGGCAAGACGATCACGGAGCTGGTGAGGTATCCCATCAAGGAACTGAGGGCATTTTTCGACACACTGGAGCTACCGGAGAACGACGCGGCCATCGCAGCGCGTCTGCTCACGGAGATACGCCACCGCCTCCGCTTCCTCGACGAGGTGGGGCTCGGCTATCTGACGCTCGACCGTCTGTCGTCGTCGCTCTCCGGAGGCGAGAGCCAGCGCATCAACCTCGCCACCTCCTTGGGATCGAGCCTCGTGGGCTCGCTCTACATCCTCGACGAGCCGAGCATCGGGCTACACTCGCGCGACACGCAGCGGCTCATAGGAGTGCTCCGCAGCCTTCAGCAGCTCGGCAACACGGTTGTGGTGGTGGAGCACGACGAGGCCACTATCCGCGAGGCCGACGACATCATCGAACTGGGGCCCGGCTCCGGCGCGCACGGCGGGGATATGGTGTTCCACGGCTCCTTCCCGGAACTCATCAAGCGTTCGGACACGCTGACCGCAAAATACATGCGCGGCGACCTCTCCGTGCCGATCCCGGACGAACGCCGCGAGCCCAAAGGCTGGCTGACCCTGCGCGGAGTCACGACCAACAACCTCAAGGACATCGACTGCCCCATCCCGCTGGGCACGCTGACCTGCGTGACCGGGGTTTCGGGTTCGGGCAAAAGCTCCCTCGTGGTGGACACGCTGTACAAGCACCTCGCGCTGGCGCAGGGCATCCGCGTGGACCAGCCCGGCAGCATCAGGGGCATCGACGGCGTGGAGGCCATTGAGCGCATCGCCGCCATCGACCAGACGCCCATCGGCAGGACGCCCCGTTCCAACCCGGCGACGTACACCAAGATATTCGACGAAATCCGCAACATCTTCGCCATGACTCCGGACGCCCGCAAACGCGGCTACCAGCCGGGACGGTTCAGCTTCAACGTGAAGGGCGGGCGCTGCGAGGCGTGCAGCGGCGACGGTCAGATCCGGGTCGAGATGCACTTCCTGCCCGACGTGTACGTCACCTGCGATGTGTGCAAGGGCAAACGGTACAACCATGAGACGCTCGAGGTGCGCTATCGCGGCCTGAACATTTCGGAAGTGCTCGACATGCCTGTGCGCGAGGCGCGGCAGTTCTTCTCAAGTTATCCTGTACTGGAGCGCCGTCTTGCCGTACTGGAGGACGTGGGCCTCGACTACATCCGGCTCGGGCAGCCCGCCACCACCCTCTCCGGCGGCGAGGCGCAGCGCATCAAGATTTCGCGCGAGCTCGGCAAGCGTTCCCTGCCCGGCACCATGTACATCCTCGACGAGCCGACCACCGGCCTGCACATGCACGAGGTCGGCAAGCTCGTCACCGTGCTGCACCATCTGGTGGATCTCGGAGCGACGGTCGTGGTCATCGAGCACAATACCGACGTCATTCTCGCCTCGGACTACGTCATCGACCTCGGCCCCGGCGGGGGCGAGAACGGCGGACGCATCGTTCCCGCCGGGACGCCCGAAGCCATCATGGCCGACCCCAACTCCGTCACAGGCAAGTTCCTCACCGAAGAACGCCGGACGCGGCGGAAACTTGGGGAGTAGGAAAATTGGGGAAGGGAGGGGGAACCTTCTGAAGAAAGGCTTCCCCCTCCCTTCCCCAATGCCACGGGAAAACACCATGACCAACAAAGAAAAGCTCAAACGCTGCGGCGCGTTCGGAATAGCCCTGTTCGTGTGCGCGCTGGGGATCGGGCTGATCACCAACGCGAATCTGGGCACCTCGCCCATCACCAGCCTTCCCTACGTGGGAAGCCGCATCCTCGGGCTTTCGCTCGGCACGCTGACCTTCGCGCTCAACGTCCTGCTCCTGATTTGGCAGAAACTCCTTCTGGGCAGGGAGTTCCGCGCCACGCACCTGTTCCAGCTTCCGGCGGTGTTCCTGTTCAGCGTGTTCATCGACGTGGGCATGGCCCTGACCGCCGGACTGGCCTCGGAGAACTATCTGTCCCAGATGATCATGTGCGTCGCCGGATGCGCTGTCCTCGGGCTCGGCATCAGCATGGAAATCGTCTCCAACGTCACCGTGCTGCCGGGCGAGGGCATCGTGATCGCCATCGCCTACCGCTTCAAGAAAATATTCGGCAGGATCAAGGTGCTGTTCGACGTCTCCCTCGTCGCCCTGTCCGTCGCGTTGTCCCTCGCCTTTTTGAGCGGCCTTGTGGGCATCCGCGAAGGCACCGTGCTCTCCGCCCTGCTCGTCGGCAATTTCGTGCGCCTCACCTCGCCCGCCGTCCGAAAGCTCGACGGGTGGTTCGCCGCGTAACCGTTTTCTTGCAGGAATACCGTCATGAAACGCAACCGCACCCTTCCCGCCGTCGTGCTGGCGGCCGGTTTTTCCCGGCGCATGGGCCGCTGCAAGCTCACCCTCACGCTCGACGGCGAACCGCTCGTGCGCCGCGCCGTCCGCGCCGCGCTGGCCCACAGCTGCTTCAACCTCAGCGGGAGCCTGCTGGCGGCGGTGCTGCTGCCCTGGTTCGTCCGGCTGGTGGAGCTTATCTCCCCCAAAGGCCCGGAGCTGGAGATCATTTCCCGTCAGATCGCCAACGCCCACACCCTCTTCAACGTCTGCTGCGCCCTGCTCTGGCTGCCCCTCCTGCCGTGGATGGTGCGGCTGG
>USHH01000060.1 GCA_900554345.1 uncultured Bacteroidales bacterium
CGCAGCCGACAGCCTTCAGCGACGACGACATAGCGGAGCTTCCGGAAGAGATGTTGGAGCAAGCCATGGAGAAAGCGGCAGCCGATGAGAACTACGAGCGGGCCGCCCGGATCAAGAAGGAAATAGAGCGCAGACACGGCGGCGATGCAAACGTTTGAAATTTGCAATGTTAAATCACTGTAATAAAAATTGTTAAAACGGGGCATTTGCGGCGCGACTTTTTGATATGTTAGTAAATTTTTTGTAAATTTGCCCAATTCTTGTTCAATATATACATTTCAAGTCAAAAAAAGCTACAAAAGATAAACAAACTAACATATTAACCAGTGCAAAGCAGTGTCACATATGAAAAATAGGAAGAAAAGGATAGAGCTGATTGTCGAGCTGATACGCAACCAGTGCATAGGAAGCCAGGAGGAACTTGCCCAGATTCTCAGCGAGCATGGCTACAAGGTGACGCAGGCCACCCTCTCCCGCGACCTGAAGATGCTGAAGACCACTAAGGTGCCCACCGACCGCGGCACATATATGTATATTCTTCCCGACAGCAACTCACTGAAAGACAAGCTACTTGCAAACGGACAGCTCGATATGGACGCCAATTATCAGAGCGGGTTCGTATCCATAGCGTTCTCACGCAACATCGCAGTGATCAAGACGCGCAACGGCTATGCCTCCGGTCTGGCTTATGACATCGATATCAGCAACGCGCCCGAAATCTTAGGCACCATCCCCGGCAGCGACACCATCTTCGCCATACTGCGCGAGGACGTCACTCACGAGCAGGCACGCGAGATTTTCTCCCGTTTCCTGCCTCTCGACCGGAAAATTCCCCTCATATAGGGTCGGCGATCCGTCGACCCCGACAACGACAACATTCAGACAATCATGATAAAAGTAGCCATTGTTGGAGCCGACACCCGACCGGCCGGCGAACTGATACGCCTCCTCATCGACCATCCCGATGTGTCGCTGACGACACTTGTGGCCCCCGGTCGCGCCGGGCATCAGGTGGCCGCGACCCATCATGGGCTTATAGGTCGCGACATCCCCACATTCACTGATCGCTTCAATCCGAAAGCGGTCGACATGGTGTTTATCGCCGACCACTCTCCGCTCGGCTCCGAACTGCTTCACTCAGCGGGTCATGACCTCAAAGTCGTGGCTCTATGCAGCGATACGCCCCTGCATGAGGATATCGCAGGAGTGGAATACGGACTGTCGGAAATCAACCGCAAGCCCCTCGTGAGGGGCGCCACAAGAGCGGTTGTTCCTACGCCGACAGCGTCAGTATCGCTCGTCGCACTCTGGCCACTCGCCCTCAACCTGCTTCTCAATACAGACATAACAGTCAGAACCCGGATTCCGGCAGATATGATGGAGCGGGCAGACGCCGAAGCAATTGCCCTGGAGATAGTTTCGCGCCTGGCAAAGGCGCAATCGAGCTTCAGAGGGAAAGTGACGGTAGATTTCACGCCGTCGCCGTCGGCAAGAGCCATGCGGATGGAGTGCGACATACCATGCCGGACCGAACTCGCGGAGATCCTGCGGCTCTACGACAGCCATTTCGACGACCACAACTTCACATTCCATGTCTCCTATCCCGTGGGCATGGAAGAGGTGGAGGGCACCGACCGATGCGTCATCTCGCTGTCGAAGCCGACACCCGACACGCTTCATGTGGAGGCTGTGGCTGACGCTCGGCTCCGTGGCGGAGCCGGAGAGGCGGTGCATCTGATGAACCTCCTGTTCGGACTCCACGAGCGCGTGGGCCTGACGTTGAAGGCAAGCGTGTATTAAGAGTCAAGAGTGAAGAGTCAAGAGTGAAGAGTCAAGAGTGAAGAGTCAAGAGTCAAGAGTGAAGAGTGAAGAGTGAAGAGTCAAGAGTCAAGAGTCAAGAGTGAAGAGTCAAGAGTCAAGAGTGAAGAGTGAAGAGTCAAGAGTGAAGAGTCAAGAGTCAAGAGTGAAGAGTCAAGAGTCAAGATAATTAGATTCAGATATGTCGGTAAATAAAGTGATACTGCTCGGAAATGTCGGCAGCGATCCGGAAATGCGCTATCCGGAGCCGGGCCGGACGATAGCATTCGTGTCGCTGGCCACCAACGAGACGCACGGCGAGAGCCGAACGGAGACAACGGAATGGCACTCCCTGGTGATGGGCGGAGAGAATGCACGCCTTGCCGAGCGTTATATAAGAAAGGGCACCCGTCTTTACGTGGAAGGATATCTCCGCACGAGGGAATATACCGACCGGCTGAAGATCGCCCGCAAGAAAACAGAAATCATAGTGGAGAAGATAGAGCTTCTCGGCAGGACCGCAGAATGACCTTTCCCACGCATATAACCCTAAAAACCTTAACTGTCTAAAATGAGAAAATGGCGTATCGAAGATTCCGCAGAGCTGTATAACATCAGCGGCTGGGGACTCAAATATTTTTCAATCAACGAAAAAGGGCATGTACAGGTGACCCCCTACGAGGGATCGGCGGCCGTAGACCTACGCGAGGTGATCGATGACCTCAAGCTTCGCGATGTGTCGGCGCCTATGCTGCTCCGCTTTCCCGACATACTCGACGACCGGATCCGCAAGATAACCGGCTGCTTCCGCAAGGCGGCGCAGGAGTATGACTACGATGCCCAGAATTTCGTGGTGTATCCCATCAAGGTCAACCAGATGCGCCAGGTGGTGGAGGAGATAGTGAGCCACGGCAATAAATACAACATCGGTCTGGAGGCCGGCTCCAAGCCGGAGCTCCATGCTGTGCTCGCGGTCAATCCCCACTCCAATTCCCTCATAATCTGCAACGGCTATAAAGACGAAGACTATGTGGAGCTCGCCCTTCTGGCCCAGAAGATGGGACGAAGGATATATCTCGTGGTGGAGAAACTCAACGAGCTGAAGCTGATAGCCGATGTTGCGAAGCGTCTCGGCATCACGCCCAATGTGGGCATCCGCATCAAGCTGTCGTCGTCGGGCTCCGGCAAATGGGAAGAGAGCGGCGGCGACGTGAGCAAGTTCGGGCTCAACAGCAGCGAGCTTCTCGAAGCACTGTCGTTTCTCAAGAAGCGAGGCATCTCCGACAGCCTGAAGCTGATACATTTCCATATCGGCAGCCAGATCACCAAGATACGCCGCATCAAGAACGCGCTCAGGGAGGCGATGCAGTTTTACGTACAGCTCTCCAAGATGGATTTCAACATAGAGTTTGTCGATGTCGGTGGCGGACTCGGCGTGGACTACGACGGTACCCGCTCCTCTATGGGCGAAAACTCCATGAACTATTCGATACAGGAATACGTCAACGACACCGTGTCGGCACTGGTGGATGTCTGCGTCAAGAATGACCTCCCCCACCCCAATATCATCACTGAGAGCGGGCGCTCGCTCACAGCCCATCATTCGGTGCTCGTGATAGAAGTGCTCGAGACCACACAGCTCCCGATCTGGAACGACAACGAGGAGATTGCCGACGACGCCCACGAGCTCGCCAAAGAACTCTATAATATCTGGGACCGCATCAACATCACCACTCTCTTCGAGGACTGGCACGACGCCCTCCAGATCCGCGAGGAGGCCCTCGACCTCTTCAGTCTGGGTCTGCTCGACCTCAACACCCGTGCCATCGTGGAGAAGCTTTTCTGGTCGGTAGCGCGCGATGTCAACGACCTCACGGCAAGCATGAAGCATCCGCCGGAAGAGCTCCGCAAGGTGGCCAAGATGCTGCCGGAGAAATATTTCTGCAACTTCTCGCTCTTCCAGTCGCTGCCCGACAGCTGGGCCATCGACCAGATGTTTCCCATCATACCTCTGCAGCGGCTTGACGAGAAGCCGGGGCGTCAATGCACCATCCAGGACATCACCTGCGACTCCGACGGCAAGATCTCGCGCTTCGTGAGCCCGCAGGGAGCGTCGTGGTCGCTGCCCGTGCATCCGCTGAAGATTGGAGAACATTACTACATAGGAGTCTTCCTGGTGGGTGCCTATCAGGAGATACTCGGCGACCTCCACAACCTCTTCGGCGACACCAACGCGGTGCATATCTCCGTAGGCAAGGACAAGTATGAGATAGAGCAGGTGATCGACGGCGAGCCGGTGGCCGACGTGCTCGACTATGTGGAATACAGTCCCAAGAAGCTGGTGAGGAACCTCGAGACATGGGTGACGGCATCCATGAAGCAGGGAGTGATCACGGCCGAGGAGGGACGGCAGTTTCTCAACAACTACCGGTCGGGGCTCTACGGCTATACGTATCTCGACCGCGACTGACACGCTACAGCGATGCGCTATTTCCTTGAATTAGGCTACAACGGCGCGGGCTTCCACGGCTGGCAGAGGCAGCCCAACGCCGTGAGCGTGCAGCAGACCATAGAGGAAAACCTTACGACGTTGCTCCGGCGCCCGACACCATTGACGGGCGCCGGACGTACCGACGCCGGCGTGCATGCGCGGCAGATGTACGCGCATTTCGACACGGAGGAACCGATAGCCAATGAGCGGTCGTTTCTTCTGTCGCTCAACAGGATGTGCGGGCGCGGCATAGCGTTCTCGCGCCTTATCCCGGTGGGAGACGAGGCTCATGCGCGGTTTGACGCCACGCGCAGGATGTATAAGTATTTCGTGCTTGGCGAGAAGTCGCCGTTTCTCTATCCCTACAGCTGGCACTCCCCTTCCCCACTTGATGTCGAGGCTATGAACGCCGCAGCAGCCCGTCTGCTCGAGGTTGAGGATTTCACTTCGTTTGCAAAACTACATTCGGATGCGAAGACGAATATCTGCAAGGTGGACACAGCTGTATGGACTCCTTATGAGTGTGAGCTCGGTTTGTCGGCGAAGGGACTTGTCTTCACGATAGCGGCCGACCGGTTTCTACGCAACATGGTGCGGGCAGTGGTAGGCACGCTTGTGGATGTGGGGCGTGGGAAGCTGACTGAAGAGGGATTCATGAAGATAGTTGAGGGCAAGGACCGCTGTATGGCGGGCACATCAATGCCACCCGAGGCTCTCTTCCTATGGAATGTGGAATATCCCTTACAGTTATTCGTTTAACAGAGACTCAATCTCTTTCTTAAGAAGAGGCATGTGATTGATGACTATACCCCATAGAATATCCGGCTTTAATGAATCATAAGCATGTATTATGAAGTTCCGAGTATCCACAATCTTACGTGAAGACGTAATTTGAATATCAGGATTAATCTTTAACGCTTGATTCATAGCCTCACCCATTATCTCCATATTACGCTCAACAGCCCTTCTGAATATCATGTCATTACAGAAAGTGGCATATTCTCTGGGCCGCGTTTCCATGAATGACTCCACCTCAAGAATAGCACACTGGATATCAGACAGATACTTTTTAAGCTTTCTATCCATAAATCAGATATTTCGTTTCTTCCAATTCCTCTTTGAAAAATGGATTTCTTACAGAAGACTCGTCCACAAGATCGACATCCCTCCCAAACAATGATTTCAAGGCATGATATAAATCAAAGAAATTATCTGCATAATTATCATGATTTATTTCAGAATTGAAATCCACAAGCAGATCTACATCACTACTGTCATTAAATCTGGGCGTTAGTATTGAGCCGAAGACATATAGGGTCTTTACCTTATGTCTCTTACACAAGGTAAAGAGTCTGTGGATATTATCAGTTATGAGATGCATGTTTCGCCTATTATTGCCAATGCAAAATTAGGCTTTTCGGCCCAAATTTGCAAATTAATATTCACTTGTCGATCAGTCGCCGCAGCTGTCGAGGCCGAGCTGGACGGGCTCGTCGGCATCGTCACGGGCAGCACAGTCAGGGCGCGAAGGGATACGCTTGATGAAACGGGCGGGATTGCCCACCACAATCGTATCTGCCTCGACATCCCTGGTGACTACGCTGGCCGCGCCGACAACGGCGTTGTCACCTACAGTGACACCGGGAAGAATCGTGGCCCCGGCTCCTATCCATGCATTCCTGCCGATATGCACCGGCTTGCAGGTTATCACCTGCCGCTCATAGAGGTCATGGTTGTTGGAGATGAGCTGGACATTGGCTGCGATCAAGGCACCGTCATCGATAGCGATCCCGCCGGCCGACATCATGAGGCATCCGGGCATGATGACAACGTTACGGCCTATCTTGACCATATGCGGCCTGATTGCAGTCAGTGGAGTCTGCACTCTGCTCCCCTCTCCCATCGAGGGGAAGATTTGGTGCATGAGCTCGGCATATTCGGGAGTGCCGGGCATCGTGTGATTGAACTTGAAAATGAGCTGGGCATGCTCATTGGCGAGCGCCAGCTCCTCGGGTGTCTGCTTCGATACGTCAATTCTGATTTCTTCCATGACTATATAACGCCGTGGCGATTATCGTTGTTTCATTTTTTGTGTAAGAGCCGACACGACCTCAGGAGAGTCCTGACACCCGAGCATATACTTCCGGCCATCCTTCAAAGTGACGAGGAAGCAGTCGGAGGCTTTACCATAGTAGGCGAAATACTTTCCAAGGTCATCCTCGCGGAAGAGTCCGTACCAGCCGAACCAGCCGCCGCTGCCAAAGACCCGCTTGGCGCCCATGGTGGGATTGCATGCCTTGGTCTCCTTGATTTCCGACAGAGGGATGCTCTTGCTTTTCAGAGGCCGGATGATGGTCAACCGGTCATTGTCGAGGGCAATGGAGAGCGGCATATAAAACAATGTGAACGCCACGAGTACGACAATTGTTGCCCATAGAATCCAGACGGCTATCTCATGGTGAGGCTGTCGCTTGGCATACAGGAATACGCCGCAGATAAGGATAGTGGACAGTATGGAGAGAATCCAGCAGTAAGCGCTGAGCTGCACCCTTTTCTTGATCATGATGTATAGACTCTTTGATTTCGGAAGCAAAATTAATAAAACTTCCGCAAACTGCAAATCGAGTATAAATAACATTATAGCGAACAAAACCAATATATGCGCGAATCCAGACAAAATCACTAACTTTGCAACAGATTAAGGAAAGAGCATACTTCTTGCTTGGGCAATGCATATGATAGAAACTGAAAGACTTATACTGAGACCGTGGCAGGATGATGACGCCGCCGCCATATACAGATATGCGAGTGATCCGGATGTAGGACCGGTTGCAGGCTGGGCGCCGCATACATCCGTGGAAAACAGTCTGGAGATAATCAGGACAGTGTTTTCCGCTCCGGAGATATACGCGATGGTGTTGAAAGACAGTGGCGAACCGGTGGGTTGCTGCGGGATAACATTCGCCAATGCAGCCAATGATGATTCGGCGACCTCGAAGGAGGGAGAGATCGGCTACTGGATCGGCAAGCCATACTGGGGTCGCGGGCTGACGCCGGAAGCGGTCAGGGCTTTGCTCTCGAGAGGCTTCGATGAGCTGGGACTTGATTCGTTGTGGTGTGTGTATTATGAGGGCAACTCAAAGTCGAAACGCGTATGTGAGAAATGCGGTTTCGCCTATCATCATACCGCCAAGGATGTCGTCTCACCACTCGGCGATATGCGCACAGAACATCATAATCTCATGACAAAAGCGACCTATGCCAGTATGAATAAAAGCCTATCGAATAATTTGATTTTCAGGAAAGCCGAAGAGGGAGACGTGACCGCGGCAACGGCGATACTCCGGGCGGCTGCCCGACGGATGCTGGCCGAGGGGAAGAGGCAATGGACCGAGAGCTATCCCGGGGAAGCCAACGTAAGGAGCGATATCGAGTGCGGCAACGGCTTTGTGTTGGAATATGACGGAACCATAGCCGGATATGGAGCGGTGGTATTCACCGGCGAACCGGCTTATGATGAGCTTGAGGGCAAATGGCTCACCGACAGACCGTATGTGGTGGTGCATCGCGTAGCCATCAGTCAGGAGATGAAGGGGAAAGGATTAGGCAGAGCCTTCCTCGAAGCTGTGGAAGGTTATGCGCGCTCCCTGGGAATCAGGAGCTTCAGGATCGACACCAACTACGACAACGAGGCCATGCTCGGTCTGCTCGCCAAACTCGGGTTCTCCTATTGCGGCGAGGTTGAATATGAGAGCGGCAAGCGCAAGGCCTTCGAGAAGCTGATATAGGCGAGTCGTCCATATCCCCGACCCATATAATGACCCATATAATAAGGAATAAGGCGGCGACGTTATTGAAGACGGACCCAAAAGCAAATACTTCGACATGAAAGCACATCTCGCCAAAGGCTATCTCATGGGGGCTGTGGCGGCCATCGCCTACGGCCTCAATCCCCTTTTCGCCCTCCCCTGCTACGACGCCGGCATGAGTCCGGCGTCGGTATTGTTTTTCCGCTATCTGCTCGCCATCCCGGTGATGGGGCTTATGCTGTGGGTGAGACGTGGGCATGACGAATTCTCCATAACGCCACGTCAGACACTCATGCTCTGCGGGGCCGGCATACTGATGGCCGTCTCGTCGCTGTCGCTCTTCGAGAGCTACACCTACATGGACGCCGGGATTGCCTCTACCCTGCTTTTCATCTACCCCATCATGGTGGCCCTGATAATGGCGTTGTGGTTTAAGGAACGGTTCTCCCTGATGTCTGTTTTCTGTATTGTGGTGGCCATGTCAGGGATATGGCTTGTCGGACGCACTGCGGAAGGAGTGACGGTCAGCCTCACCGGCGCCACACTGGTATTTGTATCATCTCTTACCTACGCCTTATATATAGTGGGCATCAACAAGAGCCAGCTTGAGACCATGGCCACCCTCAAGGTGATATTCTATGTGCTGGTGTTCGGCCTGCTCGTCATCACGATGCAGATATTCCTGAGCGACTCGGCCATAGATATGCCGCCGACGCCGTTGATATGGCTCAACATCCTGGGTCTGGCGGTGATACCGACAGCGCTGTCGTTTGTGTGCACCACGGGCTCCATCCAGTATATAGGCGCCACACCGACGGCCATACTCGGAGCCCTCGAGCCGCTGACGGCTGTAGTGGTGGGAGTGCTGGTGTTTGGCGAGTCGATGACCCCACGCATCGCATCGGGAATCTTTCTTATATTACTTGCTGTGAGCGTGATAGTGGCCGGAGAGAACCTCGAGCAGCACTTGCTGGCCGTGAAACGACTGTTCCCTCGCCGCAAGCGCAAGTGAGCGGGAATCTACCGGCAGCGTTCAGCCGGCTCCACATGCACATACACTATGAGGTCGTGACCTAAATATTGCCGCAGGCGTCTTTCCGTCTCCGTGGCAATGGCATGCCCCGCCCTCACCGAGATGTCGGGATCGACCTTGATATGGAACTCCACCACATAGGAATGGCCGTTGCGCCGGCTGCGGTATCGGTGGGAGGCGCAGACGCCCGGAGTCGACGCCACGATAGACTCGATCTCACGCATCTGGGCGGCAGGAAGGGATGTCTCGAGAAGCTCTTTGAGAGCCGGGCGGCAGATCTCCACCGCCGAGGCTATGATCAGCAACGCGATCACCATTGAGGCTATGGGGTCGAGCATGCGCCAGCTGTCGCCGAGGAAAATCGATGCAGCCACTCCAATCACCGTTGCGATCGAGGAGATGGCATCGCTTCGGTGGTGCCATGCGTTGGCGCGCAGCGATGCGGAGTCTATCCTCTGCCCTATGCGGAAAGTGTATCGAAATAGATATTCCTTGGAAATGATTGAAAAGATGGCCACCACGAGGGTCCAGATGTCGGGGCGCGGGAGCACCTCCCCGTTGAGGGCCTGAATGAAAGCCTCGGCTCCTTCCCAACCTATCGCGACAGCGACAATGAGAAGCGCCACTCCAATGATAAGGGAGGCGAGAGTCTCATACTTGCCATGGCCGTAAGGATGGTCGTCGTCGGCCTTCTTATAAGCAATGCCTATAAAGGCAAGAACAATGAAGTCGGTGGCGAAATCGCTGAGGGAATGATAACCGTCGGCCACAAGGGCGTCGCTGTGTCCGAGGTAACCGACGGCCAGCTTCAACACCATCAGCATGGCGTTGATCCAGAAGCCGACCCAAGTGACGCGGCGGATCACCGCCACATCACGCGAAGAATCAAGAGATCCGTTCATGATAGAAAAAACAGATAAAACCGGCGCATTAAGAATGCATAAGGAAATAACGAGAAATGAGGCAGTTTCATGTATGCGCAAGATAAGAAATAAAAAAAATGAAAAAAATAGTCCCGAAAATTTGGCTGTAATAAATAAAAGCAGTAATTTTGCAACGTCAAAAGCGAAACGACGGCGAGCCGTCAGCGAAGAGCAGAGGCTCTGAGGGTATCGTAGAGACAGAGAATGCCTTGTGGTGTAATGGTAGCACACCGGATTCTGGTTCCGTTTGTGAGAGTT
>USHH01000061.1 GCA_900554345.1 uncultured Bacteroidales bacterium
GGCTCGAGTCGCGCCGGCTCACAAGAAGAGAGACATCGGAGCCCGAAGCCACATGGCCGCGCATGAAATCACCGAGACGGCAGTCGCTGAGAATATCGACATTATGCACCAGCACCGGCTCCGCGCTCTCACCGAAGAGCAGCGGAAAAGCCTTCACGAGCGCGCCCCCTGTGTCGAGAAGACGCTCCGACTCATCGCTGACGCGGACCCGGGCTCCGAATTCATGCGCTTCCAGGAAGTCGACCACCTGTCCGGCGAAATGATGCACATTGACCACTATGTCGTCAAACCCCTCAGAGACAAGCGACCTTATCACCCTCTCGAGCATCGGCACGCCGCCCACAGGCACCAGCGCCTTGGGATGGCTCAGCGTCCAGGGACGCAGCCGGGTGCCGAGACCCGCCGCAAGCACCATAGCCTTCATTTCCGCAGCAGATATCCATCGCCCGACTTCCACACTATCCCCTGCTCGCGGTGGAGCAACTCCACATCCACGTCGGAGCGTCCGGCGCCGATGGACTCGGCGAGGCGCTGGGCGCAATACACCGAGCGGTGGCGCCCCCCCGTGCAGCCGAAGCCCACCTGCAGCGAAGTGAATCCCCTTTCGGCATAACGCGCCACAGAGGGCGACACCATGTCGCCGGCCAGAGAGATGAACCTCTCCACCTCCTCCTTATCCTCGAGGAAGGCCACCACCTCGGGGTCGAGCCCTGTCATCGTCTTATATCTCTCGTAGCGGCCGGGATTGGGGAGGGCTCGGCAGTCGAACATGAAGCCGCCGCCGTTGCCGCTGAAATCGTCGGGATATCCTTTCTTATATGAGAAGCTGAACACCGAGACCTTGAGTCGCGGGCGCTCCTCCAGGGTGAAGCGGGTGAGCCCGCAGAGCCGCTCCCCCACTTTCCGGAGCTCGGGATAAGGAGCGAGGTCTCCTCCGCGCAGCGACTCCCCGAGGTTGGCGAGAGCCTTCGGAATGCTCTCGAGGAAATGCGCCTTGCGCTCCACGAGGCCACGCAGCCCGTAGGCGCCGAGCACCTGGAGAGTGCGAAGCACCACCACCTGCGGAAGGTCGGCCAGCAGACGCCGGCGCGTCACCCCTGTGAGACGCTCATACTCCCCGGCATACACATTAATATTATGCATCCTGAAATCGCGGGAGAATCCCGCCCCCGCCTGCCATAGGAAAGAGACGGCATCGTAGAGCGCCGGGCCCCACATCCCTCCCTGGAAGTCTATCCACCATGGATGCCCGTCGCTCACCATCACATTGCGGCTCTGGCAGTCGCGCATCATGAAGCCGAGTGTCGCAGGGTCGCAACGCTCCATACGGTCGGCGAAGCGTGAGAAATCATCTTCGAGCGCCCCCTCGTCAAACTCCACACCTGCGGGCTTCAGGAAATCATACTTGAAGTAATTGAGATCCCACATCACCTGACGGCGGCCGAAAGGAGCGGCCATAACCATCGACCGCCACAGGCACCGGTCGACGGTCTGCATCACCGGCAGGGAACGCATGCACTCCTCCACGAGACGGTCGCCCTCCGGAGTGCGGAGCATTGAGAAAAGACTCGTATCGCCGAGATCTGTCTCGAGCATATAATGGCCGTCGGAGCTGACTGCCATCACCGAGGGCACATTGACGCCTCTGGAGGCGAACATTGCGGCGAGCGACGAGAATGTCCTGTTGACGGCGGCGTCGGGAGAGTAGACGCCGATGAGCGTGGAGCCGTCGTCGAGGCTCAGGCGCCAGTAGGAGCGGTCGGAGCCGGCGCCCGGGAGACGCCGCGAAGCCGTAAGCCCGCGCCCCAGTGAGGCACACAGGCGCTCCAGAACCCCGGCATGGCCGGAGATATCATTAGAATCCATAAAAAACGCACATTACATTTAATAAAGGTGAAGAGGAGGAAAGAGCGCCACCGCCCCCGGGCATCACAACCCGGGAATGGCAAACGGAATGCAAAATTAATCATTTATTGCGAAATTCTTTAAAATAGTTAATGACTGTTGCCTATACCGACATTTTTGCTTATCTTTGCGTGACAAAGCCCGACAAGGGCTCTACGGTAGGTAAAAGAAAGAGATCTACAACAAACATTATAACCCCAATGGCTAAAATAGACAACTACAATTTCGCAGGTAAAAAAGCAATCGTGAGGGTCGACTTCAACGTACCTCTCGATGAGAACGGACACATCACCGACGACACCCGCATCCGCGGCGCGCTGCCGACATTGAAGAAGATACTCGCCGACGGAGGGAGCCTGATCCTGATGTCGCACATGGGCAAACCGAAAGGGAAAGTGAATCCGAAGATGAGCCTTCTCCAGATCCGCGACCGCGTGGCCGAGCTTCTGGGCCGCGACGTGAAGTTCGTGCCCGACTGCATGAAGGCGCAGGAAGCCGCCAAAGACCTCAAGCCCGGCGAGGTGCTGCTGCTTGAGAACCTCCGCTTCTATCCCGAGGAGGAAGGGAAGCCCGTTGGCATCGACAAGAGCGATCCGGGCTACGCCGCAGCCGCCAAGGAGATGAAGGAGCGTCAGAAGGAATTCGCCAGGACGCTGGCCGGCTACGCCGACGTCTATGTCAACGACGCCTTCGGCACGGCCCACCGCCGCCACGCCTCCACCGCCGTGATCGCCGACTACTTCGAGGCCGACGACAAGATGCTCGGCTACCTCATGGAGAAGGAGGTGCAGGCTGTAGACAATGTGCTCAAAGACATCAAGCGCCCCTTCACAGCCATCATGGGCGGCTCGAAAGTGTCGACCAAGATCGGCATCATCGAGAACCTTCTCGACAAAGTCGACAACCTGATCCTCTGCGGCGGCATGACCTTCACCTTCGCCAAGGCCATGGGCGGCAAGATCGGCAACTCCATCTGTGAGAACGACAAGCTCGACCTTGCCCTCGACATCATGAAGAAGGCCAAGGAGAAGGGCGTGAACCTCGTGATCGGCACCGACTGCGTGGCCGCCGACGCCTTCAGCAACGACGCCAACACGCAGGTATGCCCTGCCGGCGACATTCCCGACGGCTGGGAAGGCATGGACGCGGGTCCCGACAGCATCCTTGAGTTCCGCAAGGTGATCCTCCCTGCGAAGACCATACTCTGGAACGGCCCGGCCGGCGTCTTCGAGTTCGACACATTCACCAAAGGATCCAAAGCGATAGCCGACGCCATCGTTGAGGCCACCGACAACGGCGCCTTCAGCCTTGTGGGCGGCGGCGACTCAGTGGCATGCGTCAACAAGTTCGGCCTCGCCGACAGCGTGTCGTATGTCTCGACTGGAGGCGGCGCTCTTCTCGAGGCCATCGAAGGAAAGACACTCCCGGGCATCGCCGCCATCAACGGCGATAAATAAGGAGGAGTCAGACAGATAAAAAAGGGGCACCGGGGGCCATGAAAAGGCACCGGTGCCACTTAAAAACTGTAAAAAAAGACAAGCTGCCAGATTTTTTTCACAAAAGTTGGCAAAAAAAAGAGAATCGATAAGATTTTTTTCGGAAATAAAAGGTTGGTTTTTTCAAATTATATTGTAATTTTGCAACTGCAAGAGAAACCACGAGAAACTCGATGTAGCTAACCGAAGCAGAAGCGAAGATTTCCGAGGGGGAATTGAGCTGAAGCGCAACCTTGAAAAACTAAGTCATCATTGAAACCAGACAACCCGAAACAGACAAAGAGGAGGGAGAGGAGACAATCAAGACAGAAGAGTCAAGCAATGCAACACCGAGAAGAACGAGACCCGATAAAAGACTAAAGATACAACTTTAATAACACAAACAAAACACAATTTAACATTATGGAATCTCAGAATCCAAGACCTGCTGCAACAGCAACTGCAGCGAAAGTGAAAAAGGAAGAGAAAATCAGCAACGTACGCGGCATCCGCAACGCATTTCTCGTGATCCTTGCCTGTGCGGCAGCTGCTGTGTGCATCTTCCTCTTCGCCATGGGCGCACCGGGCAACTTCGAGGGCAACGATCCCGCCGGCCACCCGCTGAACCTTGCCGGCACCGTGTATAAGGGCGGCTTCATCGTGCCGATCCTGATGACACTTCTGCTCACCGTGATCGTGCTCTCCATCGAGCGCTGGATCGCCATCAGCTCCGCCTCAGGCAAGGGCAACACCACAAAGTTCGTGGCCGACATCAAAGCCGACCTGGCCGCCAACAAGATCGACGCCGCCATGCAGCGCTGCCGCCAGCAGAAGGGTTCCGTGGCTTCCGTAGTCTACAACACCCTGGTGAAATACAAAGAGATGGACGCCAACACAGTGCTGAGCAAGGAGCAGAAGCTCACCACACTGCGCAACGAGGTGGAGGAGGCAACCGCACTCGAGATGCCGGCCCTCAGCCAGAACCTCCCCATCGTGGCAACCCTCACAACCCTCGGTACTCTGGTCGGACTTCTCGGAACCGTTATGGGTATGATCAAGTCGTTCCAGGCTCTGGCCTCCTCGGGCTCTCCTGACTCCACCGAGCTCTCCACCGGTATCTCCGAGGCCCTTGTGAACACCGCCTTCGGTATCGCAACTGGTGCGTTTGCAGTTATCTCCTATAACTTCTTCACCAACAAAATCGACAACCTCACCTACGCTATCGACGAAATCGGTTTCTCAATCGTAGCTACTTTCGCAGCCACCCACTAATCGGGAGCGAACAGTCAAAACAACCCAATCACAAACCGATAAAAGACGTTAGCTAATATGGGAAGAGTAAAAATAGCAAGAAAGAGCACATTCATCGACATGACGGCGATGAGTGACGTGACCGTGCTTTTGCTTACCTTCTTCATGCTGACCTCGACTTTCCTTCAGAAAGAGCCCACCACGGTGATCACCCCGCCCTCCGTATCGGAAGAGAAGGTGCAGGAGATCAACTACGTGCAGGTGCTCGTAAGCCCTCAGGGAAAAGTTTGGCTCACGATGAACAACGACACCTCGAAGAACTTCGGCAACGAACAGATGAGGATGGCGCTGCTCGAAAAAGTGAGCGAGATCTACAACGAGTCGCATAAGAACAAGATCAGCTTCACACCAGCTCAGAAGCAGGCGTTTGCAAAGCTCGGCTCCTTCGGAGTGCCCTTGGCCCAGATGGGAGAATTCCTCTCGCTGGCCGACAGCCAGGAAGGACAGACACTGATGGACAAATGGATGCAGGGCGAAGACGGCAACCCCAACCATATCACCGGAATTCCAATCGGCCCCAGCCAGGGCGAGAACAACCTCAACGAATTCCAGATGTGGATGAAGGCCATGCGTCAGAGCGACAACTCGACATTGACCGACAAGATCAAGGACGGCACAGGCGTAGCCCTCAAGGCCGACGAGAACACATCGTTTGACATCATGCATATGGTGATGGACAACCTCCAGACAATCCATATGAACAAATTCACATTATTGACCGCACTTAAAGCAGGAGACGAATAAGACCATGGCAGAAGTTCAACAGAATAACGGTGGGGGCGGCAAAGGCAAGAGCCACCAGAAGAAAATGCAGATCCGCGTGGATTTCACGCCGATGGTCGACATGAACATGTTGCTTATCACGTTCTTCATGCTCTGTACGACAATGATTAAATCGCAGACCCTCACCATCGCCCTCCCGAGCAACGAGAAGGTAGACAATGTGGAGAACATGAGCCAGGCCTCGGCCGACGACGCCGTGACCATCATTATCGACGCGAAGAGAAAGAAAGGCTCTTTCGATGTCGACTCCGTCAACGGCAAGGTGGTCAACGAGGTCTACTACTACTTCGGCAAGCCGGGCGGCGACGCCGGCATGTTCGGCCCTGGCGGCACGATTCTCGAGGCCAACAACAACCTCCAGAAATCGGAGCTCCTTTCGGATGAGGTCAACAGCGCAGGCATCCACACCGCGCGCGGCATCCGCAAGATCATCCAGGACCGCAACAAGGAAGTGCTCGCGGAGATCAAGAAGCTCAAGGAGAAATACGCCAGCGGCGGTTTCGGCAGCCTTGAGACGAAAGACGGCCGCGAGAAAGCCCAGGAAGCCTACAACGCAGCAGCCTCCGAGGTGAGAAAGAACGAGAATCTGAAGAAGCCGGTGATCATCATCAAGTCTACGCCTCAGGCCTCATTCGGCGGTCTGGTGTCGGCTCTCGACGAGATGCAGATCAACTCCGTCTCCAAATATCAGATCGACAACATGACGCGCGTCGACTCAGTGATGCTGATCGACTACCAGAACAAGCATCATAATGACTGACGTTAGATTTATTAATCAAAAAAGCAGACAAGACAATGGCTAAAAGAAGTGTAGATCTAACATCGAAAGAATGGCGCGACCTGGTATTTGCCGACAAGAACAAAGAGTTCGGCGCATATCAGCTTCGTAAGAACAGCGACAAACGCCACAACATGGCGGCCCTGTTCACTCTGATAGGACTCATCGTGGTCTTCTTCCTCATCCTCGGCTACAGCAAGTGGTCGGACTATCGCGACGAGCAGGCCCGCATCGCTCTGGCGGAGGAGAGAGAGAAGATGGCGGCAGCCGAGCTTCTCCAGGAAGAGGAGGAGGCTCCTGAAGAGGAGGAAGTGGAAGAGCAGAAATTCGAGCAGCCCGAGATCGAGGTGCCCGAGGAGGTTCTCGCCACAGTACAGGTGACCCAGATCGCCATCGTTGATGCCGACAAGGTGAAAAACGAGGTGATGGATATGGAGACCCAGAAGGAAGACAACACCGCCCGTGGCGTTGTCAACCAGGAGGGTTCCGACGACGCCGACAAGTTTAAGGCTGTCGTTGAGCAGGTTGTGGTAAAAGAGCCGGAGCCCGAGGCCAAGCCGAAGGAAGAGGAGATCTTCGTGGCTGTGGAGCAGCCCGCCGCATTCCCCGGCGGCCCCTCCGCCCTCAACAAATGGCTCAGCCAGAACATGCGTTATCCGGAAGCAGCCCAGCAGAACGATATCCAGGGTAGGGTAATCGTGAAGTTCGTGGTTGAGAAAGATGGATCCGTAGGTCATGCGGAAGTGCTCAAGGGTGTCGACAAAGACCTCGACCGCGAGGCACTCCGCGTAGTGAAGAAGATGCCGAAATGGCAGCCCGGTAAGAACAACGGTGTAGCCGTGCGCTCCTACTTCACACTGCCTGTGACATTCAAGCTCCAGAACCAGTAATCGCCCTCAAAGCGATAACATCAGATAGGAAAAGGCCTGCGCCATTAGGACGCAGGCCTTTTCCCAACCACCATGACTGCAAAACGGCATGCAGATGAACATACAGGGCCGCGAATTGTTAAAAAGATATAGACAATTTCAATAAAAATCAAAAGTTATGGAAGGTAATAATAGCGGGCAGATGCCCAAAGGAGGCAGACTGGCATTCGGCATATTCATGGTGATCGTGTATCTGGCAGTCGGCTTGCTTTTCATCCTCGATGTCTTCAACATCGACAACGTGGCGATCAGCGCAACGGTCGGCGGCGTGCTCTGTCTCTACGGAGTGTGGCGCGGCTACAGGCTCTACAAAGGAATGAACTGAAAGAAACATACCATCGAAGCATGAAAATGACGACAAAGATACTTGCCGGGGCGTTTTTCGCCCTGGCATTTGCGGTAGCCACAGGATGCACGCCGGTGAAGCGAGGCGAATACGCCAAGGGAAGCGCGACGATCTACTGCGACGACGGCTTCAAGAACATACTTGAGGAGGAGATAGAGGTGTTTGAGTATTCCTATCCGGAATCGTCGATCATCCCTTTCTATATGGGAGAGACCGACGTGATAGACACCCTTCTCGCCGACAAGACCCAGGCGATCATCACTACCCGCATGCTCGACAAGGAGCAGGTGAAATACATGAAAGACAAATATAAGAGGGTGGTGCGTCAGGAATGCATCGCCGTCGACGCGGTGGCCCTGATCGTCAACAAGAAGAATCCTGTGGGAGCACTCTCCACCGATGAGATCAAAAAGATCATGAACGGCGAGATCAACCGTTGGGACCAGCTCGCCGGCAACGACACCACCAGCATCAAGCTCGTGTTTGACAACGCAGCCTCTTCGACCGTAAGCTATATGCGTGACCGCTTCCTGCCGAAGGGAGCAAAGATCACCGACAAAGCCAGGGCCTTCGGACAGAAAGACAACGCCGCGGTGTTTGACGTGGTTAAGACCGACCCCGACGCTCTGGGCATCATCAGCGTCAGCTGGCTGGGCGACAACCTGCAGAACGCCCGCAAGGTGCCTGTAGACCAGCGCATGGACAGCTATAAGAACGAGACCGACACAGTGGCTCCGTCGCTGACGACTGAGGTGAACATCATCAAGGTGAGCTCTCCGACCGCCGACAACGACTTCAGCCCGGTGGCCTACAAGCCATATCAGGCGTATATCTACTCAGGAGAATATCCTCTCGTGAGAAAGGTATATATGGTGTCGACGGCCAGCAACTCGACCGTGCTCCACAGCTTCTACGTGTTCATGACAGGGTTTGTGGGCCAGAAAATAATCTCGCTCACCGGCATACTCCCCTACCACATGAATCCGAGAGTGGTGGAAGTGAAATAATAACGGCGCCAAAGCTGCGTTAAGACAACATAGAGGCAAGCATATAAACGAAAACACAATATAAAATGAGAATCAAATTAATTCTAACATCCCTTTTCCTCGCGGGAGCAGCGCTCTCGGGCGTGGCGCAGACACATGCCGAAGGCGAGGAATACTACAAGGCCGACCAGATCAACAATGCCAAGGAGCTCCTGCTCCGCAACCTCAACAACCCCGGCACCGACAAGGCAGTCGCCGACTTCTATCTCGGACTGATCGCCATGGAGGAGGGAAAGACCGCCGACGCCGCCAAATATTTCAACGAAGGCGCGCAGGCCAATCCCGAGTATCCCTACAACTTTGTGGGTCTGGGCTACGTGTCGCTCAAGAACGGCGACGCCAAGATCGCGGAGCAGAACTTCAAGCAGGCTGAGAAGCTCGGCAAGAAAGACGCATCAGTGCAGGTAGCGATAGCAAGATCGTACTACAACGTAGATCCTACGCTCTATCAGAAGCAGATCGACAAGGCTCTCGAGAAGGCACGCAAGACCAATATCAAGAACCCCGACATCTACATCTTCGAAGGCGACATGCTCAAAGACACCAAGGACTGGGGTGGCTCGGCCGCCAAATACGAGATGGCCGCCAACTACGACAACAACGCCACGGCAGCCTACGTGAAATATGCCAACCTCTTCACCCAGGTCAACCCGCAGTATGCCATCAACATGCTCGGCAAGCTCCTTGAACTCAACCCCAACTCGGCCCTCGGCCAGCGTGAGATCGCAAGCGCATATTACAACAACCAGAACTTCGACAAGGCGGTGGAGGCCTACAGCAAATACATCAACAACCCCAACCACTTCAAGCAGGACGAGGACCGCTACGCCTTCCTCCTCTTCTACGGCGGCAACTACCAGGAAGGCTACGACTACTCGAGCCAGCTCCTGAAGGCCAATCCGCAGAACTTCACGGCGCAGCGCTACCAGTTTATGAACGCCGCACAGATTCCGGCGCTCAAAGACCAGCTCCTTCCCATGGCCGAGGCCCTCTACAAGGCCCACCAGAGCAATCCCGCCAATAAGTTCGCCCCGATCGACTACATCCTGATCGCCGAGGAGTTCAACGCCGCCAAGCGTCCCGACGAAGCAGTGGCTGTGCTTGAGGAGGCCATCAAGGACGACCCGACCAATGCCAACTACAACAAGCAGCTCGCCATGGCCTATGTGGGCGAGAGCAAGCTTCCCCAGGCAGCCGACGCCTACGAGGGATATATCCAGAAGACGGAGAAGCCCAACTTCAACGATTTCATCCAGCAGGCCACATTCGCATTCTATGCAGCCGTGCAGAGCAAGGACAACGCCGCCGAGGCCAATAGATACTACGACATGACAACCAGGTATGCCGACATGGCCGCCAAGGAGATGCCCAACCACTACAAGCCGAAGAAGCTCGCCGGCGACATCGCCAAGCAGCAGGCTTCGGCCGACCAGGTGGAGAGCGCCGCCATGCCCGCCTACCAGGAGGCCCTGGCGCTGCTCGAGGCCAGCGAGAATCCCGCACGCTACAAGAACGACGCCATGGAGATGTATAACTATCTGGGCAACTACTACCTGACCCAGAACGACAAGGCCAAGGCAAAGGAATATTTCAGCAAGGTGCTGGAATATGACCCCGACAACGCGGATTACCGCAAATTCGTAGAGGGTCTCTGACCGGATGACAAATTAACGCCATAATGGCGACAACAGCTTACGGGCTGCCGGATTATCGAAATCCCGCAGCCCGTTTTTTT
>USHH01000062.1 GCA_900554345.1 uncultured Bacteroidales bacterium
TCGTGCCCCACTCCGTGCGGGCGGCCGTCAGCGGGCAGCCCTACCTCCAGCAGTTTCCCATCGACAGCGCCGAGCCGTCGGTGGTGAAGGAGATCGACGCGGCGGCCCTCTGGAGCAAGATAGTGCACAATGCATGGAAGAGCGCCGAGCCCGGCGTGCTCTTCTGGGACACCATCACCCGCCAGTCGGTGGCCGACTGCTACGCCGACCAGGGATTCCAGACAGTGAGCACCAACCCCTGCGGCGAGATACCCCTCTGCCCCTACGACAGCTGCCGCCTCGTGGCCATCAACCTCTACAGCTATGTGAAGAATCCCTTCACGCCCCAGGCCGAGTTTGACTTCGCGCTCCTCGCCGAGCACGCCGGCAAGGCGCAGCGCATCATGGACGACATCATCGACCTCGAGATGGAGAAGATCGACATCATAATAGAGAAGATACAGGCCGACCCGGAGACACAGGAGGTGAAGCAGACGGAGCTCAACCTCTGGGAGAAGATAAGGAACAAGACGCTCAAGGGGCGCCGCACCGGCTGCGGCACCACCGGCGAGGGCGACATGCTCGCCGCCCTCGGACTGCGCTACGGCACGAAGGAGGCCACCGACTTCTCGACGGAGGTGCACAAGCGTCTGGCCCTCGCCTACTATTCGGCGAGCGTCGACATGGCTCCGGAGCGCGGTGCCTTCGAGATCTACGACGCCGAGAAGGAGAAAGACAATCCCTACATCATGCGCCTGCGCGATGCCGACCCGGAGCTCTACGAACGGATGCGCCGCCAGGGACGCCGCAACATCGCCTGCCTGACGATCGCCCCGACGGGCACCACCTCTCTGATGACCCAGACCTCGTCGGGCATCGAGCCGGTGTTCATGCCCGTCTACAAGCGTCGCCGCAAGGTGAACCCCAGCGACGAGAACGTGCAGATCGACTTCGTAGACGAGGTGGGCGACGCTTTCGAGGAGTATGTGGTCTACCACCACAAGTTCCTGGAGTGGATGCGCATCAACGGCATCAAGGCTCAGAAGAACCTCAGCACCGAGGAGATCGAGGAGCTCGTGAAGCGCTCGCCCTACTGGAAGGCCACGGCCAACGACGTGGACTGGCTGGAGAAGGTGAGGATGCAGGGCGCCGTGCAGCAGTGGGTCGACCACTCGATATCGGTGACCATCAACCTGCCGGCCGACGTGAGCGAGGAGCTCGTGGGCAGACTCTATGTGGAGGCATGGAAGGCAGGCTGCAAGGGATGCACCGTCTACCGCGACGGCTCGCGCAACAATGTGCTGGAGGCGTTGCCGAAGAAGAAGGAGGAGCCGGGGCTCATCCATCTCCCCGACCACGTAATCAAGCGCCCCAACGAGCTTGAGGCCGATGTGGTGCGCTTCCAGAACAACAAGGAGAAATGGATCGCCTTCGTGGGTCTGGTCGACGGCAAGCCCTACGAGATCTTCACCGGTCTGGCCGATGACGAAGACGGCATCTTCTGTCCGAAGAGCGTGAGCCACGGCAAGATCATCAAGGCCGTCGACGAGCAGGGGAAGAAGCGCTACGACTTCCAGTTTATCAACAAGCGCGGCTACAAGACCACCATCGAGGGACTGAGCGAGAAGTTCAACCCCGAGTTCTGGAACTACGCCAAGCTGATTTCGGGCGTGCTGCGCTACGGCATGCCGATCGACCAGGTGCTGAAGCTTGTCGGCGGCCTGGAGCTCGACTCCACGAGCATCAACACATGGAAAAACGGCGTGGAGCGCGCGCTTAAGAAATACCTGCCCAACGGCACTGCGGCCACCGGCCAGAAGTGTCCGCACTGCGGCGCCGAGACGCTGGTTTATCAGGAGGGATGCCTCATATGCACCTCCTGCGGCACGTCGAAGTGCGGCTGAGAAAGCCGAATGGAGAGCTTTCGGACTTAATAAATCAAAAAACTTGGCGTCGATTGCCAAAAATCGGAGGGAAACCGCTATCTTTGTATTCCAAAGAGGGTTTCCCTTCGTTTTATATATTATAGCTAAATAAATTCAAGACATGAAAATCTCGTTCAACATCGGCTACAACACCCGCTGGGGGGAGACCCTCCACATCTGCGGAAGCCTGCCGGAACTCGGCGGCTCGGAGCCAACGTCGTCGGTTGAGATGAAAATGAAGTCCCCCGGCCTGTGGAGCCTCGACATCGAGGTGGCCGACATGCCGGAGGAGCTGCGTTATTTCTTCATAGTGCGCACGGAGAGCGGCCCCTGGCGCTTCGAGTGGGGCGCACCCCACAGGCTGAGCCGCGGCGGGGATATCGATAGGATCGTGGCCTTCGACAGCTGGCACGATATGCCGGCCGACAAGCCCTACTATTCGTCGGCCTTCGTCGACGGCATGCTTCGCCGCAACTACCGCGACCAGCCGCTCAACGCCCACGGAGGCACGGTGCAGTTCCGCGTCAGCGCGCCGATGGTGCTCCCCGACGAGGTGGTGGCCATCTCCGGCGAGGGCGACCTGCTCGGCAACTGGGATCCGCATGAGGCGCTCATCCTCAACGACGCCAACTATCCCGAATGGGAGATCAACCTCCCGCTGGAGGGGCTGAAGGTGCCGTTTGAATATAAGTTCGTGATCCTGAAGCGCGATACCAGGGAGATCGTGGCGTGGGAGACATGCGCCAACCGCATCTACGGCGTGGCCGACACAGGCGCCGGCGTGCAGGTGGTGGTCGACGGCATACGCTTCGCCAATCCGCGCAACGACTGGCGCGGGGCAGGCACGGCCATACCGGTGTTCTCGCTGCGCAGCGAGGAGGACTTCGGTGTGGGCGACTTCCTCGACCTCAAGAAGATGGTGGAATGGTGTGCCCGCACAGGCCAGAAGGTGCTCCAGCTGCTGCCGGTCAACGACACCACGAAGACGGGCACCTGGATCGACTCCTATCCCTACAGCGCCAACTCCGCCTTCGCTCTCCATCCGATGTATATACGCCCGGAGGCCGTTGGGCGTCTCCACGACAAGGAGCGCCGCGACTACTACCGCCATATCGCGGAGGAGCTCAACGCGCTGCCGCAGATCGACTACGAGCGCGTGACGGCCGCCAAAGAGCAGTATCTGCGCGAGATTTTCGCCGAGCAGGGCTCCGCTACCCTCGAGTCGGAGGAGTTTGCGAAGTTCTATGCCCGCAACGAGGAGTGGCTGAAGCCTTACGCAGTGTGGAGGGTGCTCTGTGAGGAATACCGCACTCCCGACAATTCCCGGTGGGGAGAATATTCGATGTATGAGAAAGAGAGAATCGACGCCTTCGCCGACGCCCACCGCGACAGGATGGACTACCACTACTACGTGCAGTATCATCTCGACCGCCAGCTCCGCGAGGCGCGCGAGTATGCCCATCTCCACGGCGTGGTGCTGAAGGGCGACATACCCATCGGCATCGGCCGCGAGAGCGTCGACGCATGGCGCGACCCGCGCCTCTACAACATGGACTGCCAGGCCGGCGCGCCGCCCGACGACTTCTCCGTGCTCGGCCAGAACTGGGGCTTCCCGACCTACAACTGGGAGGAGATGGCCCGCGACGGCTTCGCATGGTGGAAGAGCCGCTTCCGCAAGATGGCGGAGTATTTCGACGCCTACCGCATCGACCATATCCTCGGCTTCTTCCGCATCTGGCAGATTCCGCTCGACGCGCTCCACGGCCTGCTCGGATATTTCAATCCTGCCCTCCCCTACTCGCCGGAGGAGCTGCGCAACAACTACGATTTCTGGATCGACACGGAGGTGCAGACCCGTCCGCTCATCCTCGAATGGATGCTCACCGACTTCTTCGGAGAATATACCGACGAGGTGAAGGAGAAATACCTCATAGCCCTTCCGGAGGGTCGCTACCGCCTGAAGGAGGAATACGACACCCAGGTGAAGGTGCGCGACCACTTCACGCCGCTGGAGCGGAACGAGAAGAACACCCGCATCTGCAACGCGCTGATGGGGCTGATCGATGACGTGCTCTTCATCGAGGATCCGTATAAGCGCGGCCATTACCATCCGAGGATAGCCGCGCAGTTCTCGTATCAGTACCGCAATCTGAGCGACTACGAGAAATGGTGCTTCAACCGTCTCTACAACGATTTCTACTACCACCGCCACAACGACTTCTGGTATGGCAAGGCGATGTGGAAGCTGCCGCCGCTCATCGACTCCACGAGCATGCTCTGCTGCGCCGAGGACCTCGGCATGATTCCCGACTGTGTGCCGGCCGTGATGCACGACCTTGAGATCCTCTCGCTCGAGATCCAGCGTATGCCGAAGAACCCGAAGCACGAGTTTGGCAACACATGGCACTACCCCTACTTCTCCGTCTGCACTACGTCGACCCACGACATGCCGGGCATCCGCGCATGGTGGGAGTCGAACCGCGAGGCGACGCAGAAGTATTTCAACCATGTGCTCCACGAGGGTGGCGAGGCCCCCTACTATGCCGAGCCGTGGATCTGCGGCAAGATTCTCGACCTGCACCTGAAGAGCCCGTCGATGCTCTGCATCATCCCGCTTCAGGACTGGCTGTCGGCCGACGGATCGCTGCGTCGCCAGAACCCGCACGACGAGCAGATCAACGAGCCTGCCGACGCGCACCACTACTGGCGCTACCGCATGCATCTGACGCTGGAGCAGCTCAACTCCGCGTCGCAGTTTAACAACGACCTGCGCGACCACATCAAGGGCTCCGGCCGCTGAAAGAAATACCTGTCGTGAATGCATCACCTGTTGGGAATGCATCCCCGGCTTGTAGGGACATGCCTTCGGCATGTTTCCCCACCGGCAGGAATGATGCAGACCCACCGGGCATTGCAACGTGCCGAAGGCACGTCCCTACAAATCGAATAAGACAGTAGAGAGGCTAAGATGGGCTGAAAAATCGGCCTTAAACAGGTCGAAAACGAAATTTTTTACAGAAACGGGTATGATTTTCCAAAAAATTGTGCCCGTTTCTGTTTTTTTACATTAAATTTGCCAGACATAAGCAATTACAGCTTCCACTACACTCGAAACCACCCAATCATGAACCGAGAAAAACTCCATCTCCTCCTGGCCATCATCCTGCTGGCCCTCCCCTTCGTATACACCCACGCCGAAGAAACCACCGACTACGACTATGTGCTCGTGACCGACGTCTCCCAACTCCAGGAAGGCCAGGAATACGCGCTGCTCAGCGCCGAGGAAGGAAACCCAAGATATATAAGCCAATTCTCGAGCAATAACTATCTGGAATGTTCAGGAGTTCGTATTGACAATTTTAATTCCGAGCGTTTTAATTCAAGACAGAGGACCGGATTAAATAAGCCATTATATCATATAGGCATAGAGCTTAATGAAGATAATCATTATATAATCAAGAACGGCGCCCCCGACAGTCAAAATCTATTCTGGACCTATGATAGCGGTTCATTAAGTTCCGAACCACTTCCATCATCACCTTCCGATAACCAAAAGAAGATGGTGTCATGGGATATTTCTTTCGATTCCGACACCCATAAAGCCAATATTGTTAGTGTTCACCGTTCGGAGAATCATTGGGTATTTGTGTCTCAAAATGGAAGTTACATAATCAATAATAGCACCAAAGCTACAAATCTCTCAACGGATATCGGATTACGACTGTATCGGAAGGTGGATCCAGATAATCCTCCGCAAGGAGAAGAGAAGACGGCTTCGCCTGTACCGACTCCAGCAGCAGGGACACAGGATAATTCGACAGCTCTTTACGCTCCTGAAGCACTCACATTCTCCACTACATCAGGGACAGTGAGCTATTCCCTGGATGGGACATCTTGGGCGGAAGTAGGCACAGACGGGATTAGTCTCTATGACCTCGCAGACAAGCAAGCAAAGACTGTTAAGCTTCAATTCAAGGCTAAGGAGGAAGGTAAGACTGAAAGTGATGTCATCGAGGGCTGGTACACCTTCAAATATCGCTCAGCCACAACTTTTGCATTCAATAACCCACCATCATCCTTGCAAGCGGGAGAATCTGCTCAATTGCAACTAAACACCAGTTATGACGCTCCTAATGGTGACATTCCCTCAATAACATATTCGTCAACAGACGAATCCATTGCGACTGTGGATTCTAATGGGAATGTCACAGCCGTAGCTCCCGGAGAGGCAACCATAAGAGCAGCCATAATTGTTGGCGATACTGAAAACATAGGATGGATTGGTAAAGAAACTTCATTAAAATTGACGGTTACCGCTAAACCACAAACGTCTTCGCCATCGGTAAATCTCAATGGAGGAACCACCAAAGATGATGCCAAAGTCATTTATGCTCCGAATAAATTAACAGTTACACCTGCCGAAGGGAGTACTGTGAAATATTCCCTCGATGGCGGCACAAACTGGACTAATTATAACTATGATGTAAGTTTCTATAACGCAGACAAATCGGCCAACACAGTCCATCTTCAATTTAAGGCAGTAGCGGATAATCATATGGATAGCGATATTGTCGGCGGCTGGTACACCTTCAAATATCACTCGGCCACTACATTTGAGTTCGAGCGTGAATCTTTGTCTTTAGAGAAAGGCAATGCTGGGTCTAATACCTTGCAGACCGAATATGATAAGCCGGCTGACGAGGGGACACCCGCCATAACCTATAGCTCAAGCGATGAAACAGTAGCAACTGTCAATCCGCAAGGCATAGTCACTGCTGTTAAGCCGGGCATAGCGGTTATTACAGCGACAATTGCCGAAGATGAACAGTGGAAGGGCGCAGAGGCTACGTTTACTGTGACAGTCACAGCTCCTGCTGTGCCTAAGCCTAAGGTAGAACCGGCTGGAGGAGATTCGGAGAATTGTGCGACTGTAATTTACGCTCCAGAGAAGATAAAAGTAACCGTTTCAGCGGGAACGGTGTATTACAATGCTCCAAATAAAGACAATAACACATACGAGGTGCTTAACGACGGCATATTCATTTCACAAGATGGCAAAGCGTCATTTACATCTGAAATAATATGCTTCACCTGGAATAATGGTGAGCAGATCAATAAAGTCTCCGGATGGTATACTTTCAAGTATAAAACCGCGACTCTTAGCTTTGACGAGACTAATGTCAACGGGAACGCAGGAGGAAGCATCGAGAACATTAAGCCAACGTTATCTAATGTTGATGCACCTGCTGGCGATACTCCGGTTGTGGCATATACGACCTCGGATTCCTCAGTGGCAACTGTTGATGAGAATGGCAAGGTCACTCTTATGAAGAGTGGCATTGCTACTATCACTGCAACCATCAAGGAAGATAATGGCTGGAAAGCGGCTTCGGCAAGCTATCAGGTAACGGTTGGGAAGACATTGCTTACTTCCGACAATTTCCATTTCGCTTCCGAAAACCTGAATTACAGTTTTGGTGCAGAGATTCCTGATGCCCCGACCCTTATAAAGCCGGATGACGTGACGGGAACCGTTTCCTACACGTCGACTGCCCCGGCAAATATATGGGTCAATCAGCAGACAGGAAAAATCGAGCAGATAAATAAGGTCGGCGAGGCTATCATAACTGCCTCTCTTACCGGTGACCCTAAATATGCTGATGCAACTGCCACATATACCATTACGGTGACTAAGGCAGATGCCTCGCTCAGCCTCACATACAATGGTAAGCAGGTAAAAAACGGAGAGACCATATCTGAAATAGCAGTATTCCAAGCTGAGCCAACCGATCTGAAACCCTATACGCTGACCGTAAGCCCAGGCTACGACTTCAATCAGATAACGACATTCGACCAGACATTGCTTGCCATAGACGGGCGCGTTGAGGACGGGGATGAACACCAACGGACAAATACCTTCTATCTAAAGGCTCTCAAAGCCGGTGAGGGCACTTTCGCCATCAAGACTCCGGCAACCGACAACCACAACGAGACTACACTCCAGTTCACTGTCAAGATGGAGAAGCTGAATGTGAATTTCGACTTCTCCAAATGGAACGGCAAGACTCTCGACTTACGCACTGACGCGCAAGGCCCCGATAACAACCGGAAACTGACTCTCGACTTTACCAAGACTCTGACAGCAGGCAAGCTAAGCACTGACGGCATTGATATCTGGAATTACATCGAAGCGACCGCCGACAATTCATCACTGAATGTGATTACTCAAGGCGATAAGATTGTATTGAGCAATCTGCAGCCGGGCGAAGTCAACATAAGTGTACGGCCAAAGTCTGGCTGCGCCGACTTCCTCAATATCACCGGGGGAAGCTTCAAGATTATTCTCGCCGAGGCGGTGGCGAAGCCATCGTTCTCGAAGACAGATAACGGGGAGGCTATAGCAGGCGGTACGGAGCAAGAGCCGACCGTCATCTACCTCAACAATCAGCTTAAGGCTTCATGCGCCAATGGCACAATCGTAAAATACCGTTTCACAACGGAAGCTGAATGGAGTGACCTTCCCACCGATGGCATCATACCGCTCACGCCCGAGACGAGGCAATATGTGGAGGTAAAGGCGGTGACAGCCGACGGTTCACGCGAGAGCGAGATTGCCGCTGGATGGTTTGCGCTCCGCTACAAGAAGGCGACGCTCTCCTTCCGCAACACGCAGTATGAGGCGAAGCCCGGCGACGAGATAACCGAGCAGAAAGCCGGAGCGACCGTCACCGAGGCAGACACCGCCGACGCTCCTCCCATCATATACTCAAGCAGCGACGAGTCTGTCGCGACGGTCGACGGTCAGGGCGTCTTGACGGTCAAAGGGGAAGGCGAGATCACCATTACAGCCAAGATCAAACAGGGCGAGGGATGGGAATCCGCCGAGGCAAGCTATACTTTGATTGCCAAGACACCACGAGCCGACACGCCGACGGTGACGATACCGGGAGGAGACTCAGCCGACAATGCACCGGTGATCTATGCACCCAACGGCTTGACGGCTAATTGCCAGGTCGGGGTGGTGATGTATTCCATCGACGGTGGCACCGGCTGGCAGCGCATACCGGAGGGTGGCCTTTTCGTGGAGGATGACAGCAACGCATCGGTGACAGTGAAGGTGATGCTGAAATCAGTCGGCGACGGAATCGCCGACAGCGAGGTCTACGAGGCTTATTACACCTTCCGGCGCAGGTCGGCCAAGCTGTCCTTCCCCCATAGCGCGGTCGAGGGCATCGCAGGACTGAAGATCACCGACAACGTGGCGACCGTCTCCGACATCGACTCTCCCGACGGAGAGCAGCCGACACTCGTCTACTCCTCAAGCGACGAATCGATTGCCATGGTGGATACGGAAGGCATCGTAACGATGCGCAGCAAAGGCACGGCCATCATCACCGCCACTATCAGCAACGACAATGGATGGATGCCGACCTCGGCTGATTACACCGTCACGGTGAGTTTCGAGACCTTAGGTACGCCGGTATTGTCGGCGCAGGGCGGCTCGTCGTCCGAGACCGCGACACCCGTCTATGTCCCGGCGAGGCTGACAGCCGCTGTGGAGGGTGGAGTATTGATGTATTCCGTCTATGGCGGCGAGAGCTGGAGCGGTATGCCGGCCAACGGCCTGCAACTCGTCAATGCCGACAAGAGCCCCAACACCGTCAGGGTCTTGGTTAAGGCAGTGGCCGAAGGTAAGGAGGACAGCGAGGTGAAGGATGGCTGGTATGTTTTCAAGTACAAGTCTGCCTCCCTGCGCCTTGCCAAGACTGAGCTCGCCCTACAAGCCGGCGAGACCGTCACCGACAACAAAGCCGAGGCATACGACATCGACGCACCGCAAGGCGAGGCGCCGCAGATCGCCTATTCATGGAGCGACACTTCCGTGGCCACAGTTGATGCCGACGGCAAAGTGACCGCTGTCAAAGCCGGCGAGACAGTTGTCAGGGCATATATCAAAGAGGAGAACGGCTGGCTGGAGAGGGAAGCCACCTGCAAGGTGACGGTGACTCCCAAGGAGGACCCGACACCCGATGAGCCCAATCCCGATGATCCTACGCCGGACGATCCCACGCCCGATAACCCTACGCCCGATGACCCGATACCGGATGATCCCACGCCCGATGATCCCACGCCCGATGACCCGACGCCCGATGACCCGACGCCGGACGATCCCACGCCCGATGATCCGACGCCCGATGACCCGACGCCAGACGATCCTACGCCGGACGATACTACGCCCGATGACCCGACACCCGATGACCCGACACCGGACAATCCTACGCCCGATGATCCGAATCCTGATGACCCCGACCCGGACGACCCGACTCCCGACGACCCGACTCCGGAGGAGCCGACACCCGCTATAGCACCGATTATAGGCTT
>USHH01000063.1 GCA_900554345.1 uncultured Bacteroidales bacterium
CGCGACTCGCACTGAGCCTCGGCATGAGACCCGGCGCCTTCCCCACGGCGGAGCTCGGCCTCGACGACGCACTTGCCTACCTCAGGCGCGAGACGCCGGCGATGCCCGCCGGCACCCCGAAGGGATTCGTGACAGTGACACACGCCGGCCTGCCCCTCGGATTCGTGAAAAACCTCGGCCCGCGGGCCAATAACCTATATCCCAGCGAATGGCGAATAAAAATGCAGACAACACGCTGAAGACAGCGATATTTCCGGTGGCCGGCATGATGTGTGCCGTGTGTGCCGCCACGGTGGGCAAGACGCTCTCCGGGATACCGGGCGTGGAGAAGGCGGAAGTGAATTTCGCCACCCAGAGCGTAGAGGTGACATGGAACCCCAAGACCGTCACCACCGCCGCGATGCAGGAGGCCCTCGACAAGGAGGGATACTCGATGATAGTGGAGGAAGACGCCGCCAAGAGCATGGAGGCCGGCGAGAAGGAGGAGCTGAGGCTCTACGAGGGGATGAAGAAAAAGGTGATCCTCGCCTGGGCTCTCACCGTCCCTCTCGCGGTGATATGCATGGCCCACATCCATTTCCCGGGGGCGCCCTGGGTGATGATGGCGCTCGCTCTCGCCGTTATGACGGTGTGCGGCGGGCGCTACTACATCACCGGCACCCGCGCCCTCTTCAAAGGGCACCCCAATATGGAGTCGCTCGTGGCCGTCTCCACGGCCGTGAGCTTCCTCTTCTCCCTCTTCAACACGATAGCGCCCGGCTTCTGGGAGGAACGCGCCATGAACGCCGACCTCTACTACGAGGGGAGCGCGATGATCATAGCCTTCGTGCTAACCGGCAAGCTGATGGAGCTGCGCGCCCGCCACTCCACCGGGAGCGCGCTGCGCGCCCTCATGGGCCTGCAGCCCACTACGGCGCTCGTGGAGAGGGAGGGTGAGTTCCGCGAGACCGACGTGGCACTGATACGTAAAGGCGACAGGATAATGGTGCGTCCCGGCGAACGCATACCGGTCGACGGGGTTGTGGCCGACGGTCACTCCACCGTTGACGAGAGCATGCTCACCGGCGAGCCCGTCGGAGTGGAGAAAGGTCCGGGCAGCGACGTGACAGCCGGCACCCTCAACGGCAACGGCAGCCTCACGGTAGAAGCCAGGAAGGTGGGCGCCGACACCGAGCTCGCCCGCATCATAGAGAGCGTAAGGAAGGCTCAGGGCTCGAAAGCCCCCGTGCAGAGACTCGTAGACCGCATCAGCGCGGTGTTCGTTCCAACGGTGATGGGCATCTCGGTGATCACATTCATCGTCTGGCTCTGCTTCGGCAGCTCATATCTGGCCATGGGGCTTCTGGCCGCAGTGTCGGTGCTCGTGATAGCGTGTCCCTGCGCCCTCGGCCTCGCCACGCCTACCGCCGTGATGGTCGGCATCGGACGCGGCGCCCGTCAGGGAATCCTCGTGAAAGACGCCACGGCGCTCGAGCAGCTGTCGAAAATCGACGTGCTCGCCATCGACAAGACCGGCACTCTTACGGAGGGGCATCCCTCCGTGGAAGAAGTCATCTTCGCCACCGACGACGCCGACGACCGCGCCCGGCTCACAGCCGTGGCGGAGATGCTGGAGAGCCACAGCGCCCATCCTCTGGCAGAGGCCATCAGGCAATGGTATGAGGCCAACGGAAGCGGCGCCGCATCCGAGACAACCGACTTCAACTACATACCGGGCAAAGGAATAGAGGCCGTGATTGGCGGAGCAACGTATAAAATCGGCTCTCCGGCCTTCGCGGCAGCGTCCGACGGATATAGCCACGGGGTGAGCGAGGCAATCGGGCGCTGGCTGGCTGAAGGAGCGGGTGTCGTGGCGCTGAGCCGCGACGGAAAGGGTGAGGCCATATTCAAGGTGACCGACACGCTCCGCGAAGACGCCGCCGAAACTGTGGCGCGCCTGAGGGAGCTCGGCATAGAGACGGTGCTGCTCACGGGCGACAACGAGGCCACGGCGCGCCATATAGCGCGCCAGGCCGGAATAGAGACAGTATATGCCGGCATGATGCCCGGCGACAAGGAGAGGGTAATCGAGAAGCTTCAGGGCGGGGGAAAAAAGACGGCGATGGCCGGCGACGGCATCAACGACTCGCAGGCCCTCGCCCGCGCCGACGTGTCGATAGCGATGGGCGGCGGCTCAGATATAGCCATAGAGACCGCCCAGCTCACACTGGCCTCCGGTCGCCTCACCGACCTGCCGAAGGCCGTGGAGCTCTCCGCCGCCACGCTCAGAATCATAAAGGGAAACCTCTTCTGGGCGTTCATCTACAACGTGATCGGCATACCGGTGGCAGCCGGAGCGCTCTATCCGGTGTGGGGAGTGATGCTCTCGCCGGTGATAGCGTCGGCGGCGATGGCGTGCTCGTCGGTGTGTGTAGTGACAAACTCGCTGAGGCTCGCCTCGCTGAAGCTCGGCACCAAACAAACGAGACGGAATAATCAATAACAAGACATAAAACAGAAACAGAGATGAGATTCAAGACAAACGCAAAATGCGGCGGCTGCAAGGCCGCCATCCTCCAGGCAGTGAAGCAGCAGTTTCCCGACAGGGAGTGGAGCCTCGACCTCGACAACGCCGACAAGGTGCTGGAGATGCACGGGGTGCCCGACGATTCAGCCCTTGCCGCCCAGGTGGTGAAGACCATCGAGGAGACAGGCTTCAAGGGGTCATGGCTACCTGCGGAATGAGCGCGGAGACAGACATCTTCGAGGATGGCGACAACCGCTGGGACAACCGCACGCTGCGCCTCATAGGGCCCGAAGGGGTGGAGGCGTTGCGCGGTGCCCGCGTGATGGTGGCGGGGCTGGGCGGCGTGGGCGGCTATGCCGCCGAGATGCTCGCCCGGAGCGGCGTGGGGGAGCTGACGCTCATCGACGCCGACACGGTGGCGCCCAGCAACCTCAACCGCCAGCTGATAGCCCTGCGCTCCACCCTCGGCAAGCCAAAGGCACTTCTCTTCGCGGAGCGCTTCCACGACATCAACCCGGAGGCGAGGATACACAGCCTGGTGCAGTATATCGACAGCGAGAATGCGGCGACACTGATAGAGGAGGCGCGGCCCGACTTCGTGGTCGACGCCATCGACACGGTGGCTCCGAAGGTCAGGCTGATACAATACTGCCAGACCCACGGCCTACGCATCATCTCGTCGATGGGTGCGGGAGGCCGCATCGACCCGACGAGAATCATCTACACCGACCTCTGGGAGACGCGCGACGACGGGCTCGCCAAGGCGGTGCGCACCGGGCTGCGCAAGCTCGGCCCGAAGATGCCGCTGCCGGTGGTGGCCTCGACGGAGCGCCCCCGCAGCCACTCGCTGACGATGATCGACAACACCCTCAACAAGCGCAGCTCCTACGGCACGCTGGCCACCATACCCTCCATATTCGGCATCATGCTGGCCAGCCACGTGATATGCGCCCTCACCAATATGCAATGACGATATGCTCCAGTTAGAAAACATCACCAAATCATACGGTAGCCTGACCGTGCTCCACGACATCAGCATGACGGTGGAGCGCGGAGAGATAGTGGCCGTGGTGGGGCCCTCGGGAGCCGGGAAGACCACCCTGCTCCAGATCGCCGGCACCCTCGACATCCCCGACAGCGGCACCGTGAGATATGACGGAGTCGACACCAAAGGGCTCAACGACAGGAAGCTCTCGGCTTTCCGCAACCGCAACATCGGCTTCGTATTCCAGTTCCACCAGCTGCTGCCGGAGTTCACGGCGCAGGAGAATGTGGCGCTGCCGGCGCTGATCGCCGGTAAGAGCCGCAAGGAGGCGATGGCGGAGGCGGCACGCTGGCTGGAGGAGCTGGGTCTCGGCGACCGGCTGCACCACAAGCCCTCGGAGATGTCGGGAGGCGAGAAGCAGCGCGCGGCCATAGCGCGGGCCCTCATCAACGGCCCGGAGGTGGTACTGGCCGACGAGCCCACGGGAGCCCTCGACTCGCGCAACCGCGACGAGATACGCTCGATAATAGCCGGGCTGCGGGAGCGTCACCGTCAGACCTTCGTGATAGTGACCCACGACCCTACGGTGGCCTCGATCGCCGACCGCACGGTGATGATGGCCGACGGCCGAATCACCGGGATAATCGACAACAACAAGGAGGCCGAGGACACACAATGTGACGGCGAGTTTTGAAATGTCGGCGATTTTGATTAACTTCGCTTCCCCATTGGCCGCATAGGGCGGCCGACACGGAGAAAACCATAATTATCCGACACAAAAACAAAAACTATAAGACAATGGCAACACCAGAAAACAAGAACGACAAGAACCAGCTTCAGATCCAGCTCCGTCCGGAGACAGCCGACGGAAAATACAGCAACCTCGCTATGATCGGCCACGGCCCCAATGAGTTCCTCATCGACTTCATCTTCGCCGCTCCCGGCATGCCGCAGGCCCCGGTAGTGAGCCGCGTGATCATGACTCCGGAGAACGCCAAGCAGCTGATGTTCGCGCTCACCGACAACGTGCGCAAATACGAGGCTCAGTTCGGCGAGATCACTCCCCGCGGACAGAAGCCTTCGGCCAGCAACAACTAAACGACGGCGGAGATGGACAACCACCTGACACTCTATAATTCGCTGACACGCACCAAGCAGCCCTTCAAGCCCCTCCACGAAGGGCGCGTGGGGATGTATGTATGCGGCCCCACCGTGTATGGCGACGCCCATCTGGGCCATGCACGCCCGGCCATCACTTTCGACATTCTGTTCAGATATCTCAGGCATCTGGGCTTCAAGGTGCGCTATGTCAGGAATATAACCGATGTGGGGCATCTTGAGCACGACGCCGACTCCGGCGAGGACAAGATAGCCAAGAAGGCGCGACTCGAGCAGCTTGAGCCGATGGAGGTGGTGCAGTTTTATCTCAACCGCTACCACCACGACATGGAGGCACTCAATGTGCTTCCGCCGAGCATCGAGCCCCATGCCTCGGGCCACATCATCGAGCAGATCGAGTATGTGAAGAAGATTCTCGAGTCGGGCTACGCCTACGAGAGCTGCGGCTCCGTCTATTTCGACGTTGAGAAGTACAACCGCGACCACCACTACGGCAAGCTGTCGGGACGCAATATCGAGGAGCTCAACAGCGCCACGCGCGCGCTCGACGGCCAGGACGAGAAGCACAACCCGCTCGACTTCGCCCTCTGGAAGAAGGCGGCGCCGGAGCACATCATGCACTGGCCGTCGCCCTGGAGCGAAGGTTTTCCCGGTTGGCACCTCGAATGCTCCACGATGGGCGAGAAGTATCTGGGCGACACTTTCGACATCCACGGCGGCGGTCTCGACCTGATGTTTCCCCACCATGAGTGCGAGATCGCGCAGAGCGTGGCGGCACAGGGACACGAGGCGGTGAAATACTGGCTCCACAACAACATGATCACCATCAACGGCAAGAAGATGGGCAAGAGCTACAACAATTTCATCACCCTCGAGCAGTTCTACACCGGCGACCATCCGCTGCTGACGCAGGCCTACGCGCCGATGGTGATCCGCTTCTTCATCCTCCAGGCCCACTACCGCAGCACGGTGGACTTCTCCAACGAGGCGCTACAGGCCGCGGAGAAGGCCCTGCAGAAGATTCTCGACGGCTACCGCCGCCTCCAGAACCTGCTGCCGGCGGAGAAGACGACCGTTGAGATTCCGGATTTCCTCACTGCCTGCTACGAGGCGATGGACGATGACCTCAACACGCCGCAGGTGATCGCGCAGCTCTTCGAGGCTGTGAAGATCATCAATTCGGCGGCCGACGGCAATGTGAAGCTCAATGCGGAGGCTCTGGCGTCGCTGCGCCACCTCTTCAACGTCTTCCTCGTGGACCTGCTCGGCATCAAGGTGGCCGACGCCGCCGACAATGACAACGGACGCAAGGCGCTCGAGGGAGCGGTAGACCTGCTGATGGAGATTCGCGGCAACGCGAAGGCCTCAAAGGACTGGGCGACTTCCGACCTCATCCGCAACAAGATGACGGAGCTGGGCTTCGACATCAAAGACACCAAGAACGGCGTGGAGTGGAAGCTCCGCTGAACCTCATCCCGATAATCAGAAAGTAATAACCGGAGGCGCGACTCATCGAGCCGCGCCTCCGCTTTATATTATTTCTTATGGCCCATAGAATCATATGGCATATTGCCAGTCATTAGCGCATATTCTATTGGTATAATAGATACTTTCAACCTAATTTGTTCCGCAATTTTTGTAATTCTGTGTTCACGAATCCGAATATCTCTTTCCCAAGCAGATACTGTTCTGTTGAGAATAGTCCAGGATTTCCGTTGCCTTTTCGACAAAATACATTTTCGGCATTCTCTATTGCATCTTTCAGTCTTGCAGGGTCTTTCTGATAGTCAAACCCACCAGCAATACAATGGTTGACAAATGCCTTGACCGACAGATGTTCCTTTATCTCCTCAATATCCGGCACTGTATCATATAGATGATAGTAAAGCCAAATTTCAAAGCAAGGATTACTCTGTGCCACACTCCAAGCCGGATATGGCTTGACTTCATCATACTTGTCCGATATATGGCTGTTCTGGTAGGAACAGAAATCCCGTAACGGCTTAATCTTTCCCTCATCTTCCCATGTGTCGGTATCTATGGCAAACCACACTTTGTCGTTTTGCATGAAGTCAAGAGTATGAGTCCTTGTTTCGTCAAGCAGCTCACGACGTGCCAACTCCATAAGTTTCAGCGGGTCCGTACCTTCTTCCGGAGGTATTACTATCAACTCAAGATTTGATGACAGACCCTCAAAGAATCCGAAATAGTTTTTCTCTGTCTCTGCACCTTCACAGACTATATATATCTTGGCGGCATTTTTTGAGGGGGCCTGCTTGCTGTAATCCTTACGACGTGTTATCATATCACCATTTCAGATCTGTAAGATTTGACAAAAACGGAATGCCACCATATCGTCCGTTAAGATAGCCGTTCTCGATATTGGCGGTCTTGTGAATGTTGTAGTCGCTTAGTGGATAAAGCTGTGTTGACTGATCGACATCTTTCTGTGCAAACCATATCTCGTCAGGGCGGAAAATGGCCTGATCAAGCAGGCAGCTTTCGTGGGTCGTGAAAATGATTTGTCCGCGAGCCTCCCGGCTTTCCGAGATTTTGCTCATAAGGGTCTTAATCATGATCGGATGGATGCTGCGTTCTATCTCGTCAACTACAAACACGTTGTCGCGTTTAAGTACGGCATACAACAACGGCATGTATTCTATGAGACGTCTCGTTCCGTCCGACTCCATGGTCATGTTCATTTCCACATCACACCCATTGGCATCGGTATGTATTGCCACAAGAGTTTTGAGATACGCAATGCCGTTTTCCACAACGACATTGGAAATCTCATTGTTTCGAGCATCCGTCAACATCTGAGGTTTGCCAGACTTTTCCTTTGCAACCGCAAGCGCTTTCGATATGGCCGTGTTTCCACGTACATCTTCTTCGTTGATGATCTCTTTGCGGACAGTCAGCCTTGATATGCCGGTCTTCAGTTCGGGTATTAATTTATTCACCAGGTCTGCAAAGTCACTATCACCGTCAAGAACATGAGGAAGATAGCCGATACGCATTGCCGGGAGTACCACCTGAAGATGTGTCAGCCAGTCAAAAGCGTCCTTTACCAGCGGCAGTTCCTCCGGGTAATAATGGCCGAAAAAGGACAAGGCCGGCATATCCGGGCGAATTATTCTGTTCATAGCGTCGAGGAAAACCTCTATGAAATTGTCCTTGTCACCCGGTTTCAGATACTCACCCTGAACATTCACGTCATTGTTTTTGCGACTGAATATAGCTATATCCCTATTTTTATGACTGACCATCAGCTCTTCCTCCACAATCTCCAGTCTGTTGAAAACAATATGATAGTAGAATATCCTGCCATTGGCGAAAAACTCGATTGCAAGCTCGGAAGGCCGTGTCTTTCCCTTTTCGTCAAGACGGAAATACAGGTCATCCGTCATTGCCAGCTCTCCTAATTTTTCAGCACTGACAATAGATTTCAACAATGAAATACATTTCAGGAGATTACTTTTGCCGGCACCATTGGCTCCGTATATTGCACTCATCCGCAAGGCCGTGGCATGACCGCACGAAACCTTATGCCACTCATGGCTGTGACTTTTACTTGACGGAAAGGTATTGAATTCAACCGCCTCTTTGAACGACATGATATTGTCTGCTGCAAATCGTAGCAACATAGTTAATGCGTTTATAATCCACGGCAAAGATAGCAAACATAGTCAAACTATACAAATTTCCGGCCAACAATGTCTCGATACCGTTAATATCTAACGGCATCGATGCATAAATGGAAAGCAGCAAGGGGTGTCAAAAATCGTCAAAGCGACCTCCGACCTCATCCGCAACAAGATGGCGGAGCTCGGCTTCGACATCAAAGACACCAAGAACGGCGTGGAGTGGAAGCTCCGCTGACCCCACCCCTTCACCTATAGCCGGAGGCGCGACTCACCGAGCCGCGCCTCCGTTGCTATTTAATCGCATCCGGCGTCACACCGCACTCAATTGCCATTTACGTTCCTTGTTATACTACATCTTGTGTAATTTGTTATTAAGTTGCATATTTACAAGGTATTATATAAAAACTGATGATTGTGTGTTCGCCGTTAAGAATGTAAACTACAATCAGATTTTACAGATAAGTTTTGTCCTAATCAAAAATGCCAATTAGCTTGTAAGTATCAGTATTTTATGGTAAATTTGCACAACGAGAGGGAACAAGAGAATTGTCTTGTATTCTTTCTCTATACTACTGATATGAACAACGAGAATCAGAATATTGAGCATAAACGCATATGGAAAGACGAATACCTGAAGTGGGTGTCCGGCTTCGCTAACGCTCAAGGTGGCAAGATTTACATTGGCATTGACGATGACCTGACAGTCGTTGGCGTTGACAATCTTCATAAGCAGCTTGAGGATATACCAAATAAGATCATCAACAACACCGGTGTGTTTCCTGAGACCAATCATCTAAAGATAAATGGAAAAGATGTCATAGAGATTGTAATAGAACCTTGTGGGATGCCTATTTCTTATCGAGGCAACTATTATTATCGAAGCGGGGCTACGAAACAAGAATTTCGAGGAACAGCCCTTCATCAGTTTCTCTTGAAGAAGATGGGATTGAATTGGGAGGATATTCCGTGTGATGGCGTAACCATGGATGATATTGACGATGGCGCGATTGAATATTTCTTGGATCATGCCGTCGGGGAAGGGCGTATGGAGCCTGAATCCCGCAACTCTTCCATAGAGGAAGTTTTATCCAATTTGGGACTTATCAAGGATGGAATACCCACAAACGGAGCTGTTCTGCTGTTCGGGAAGTATCCCCAACGCAGATTCGTAACCTCAAGCTTCAAGATAGGCCGGTTTGGTGCGGATGACGCTGACTTGTTGAGTCAAGACCAAATCGAAGGTAATCTGATTCAGATGACTGATAAGATAATGCAGGTGCTGAGTAGCAAGTACCTTATCCGACCTATATATTACGAGGGGTTACAACGTAAGGAACCATTGGAAATCCCGGAAGATGCACTTCGCGAAATAATATTCAACAGCATTGTCCATAAATTGCAATTCGGGACATGGAATCAGATGAGTATATATGATGACCATATACGTTTATGGAACGAAGGTGTGTTGCCGGAAGATTATACCGTAGAAACCCTTATGAGCAAGCATACCTCCAAACCCCGCAATCCAAAGATGGCGCAGGTTTTCTATCGAGCGGGATTTATCGAGGCATGGGGACGTGGCTATGAAAAGATAATGACGGCTTTTGATAAGGCGAATCTTAAGCGGCCGGAATTCACAGTGGAGCAAGGTGGCGTTACTGCCATTATTCACCGTGAAATCTTTATGTCTATCCGGGGTGATACAAACCGAACAGAAACCGATACAAACCGATACAAGACCGATACAAAAACGGAACTGGAGAATCCAAACTCACGCGAATGTTCAGAGAAAGGTTCAGAGAAAGGTTCAGAGAAAGGTTCAGAGAAAGGTTCAGAGAAAAAGCGCGACAAGATCGTTCGCGAAATGCAGAACAATCCAAACGTGACGATACATGAACTTGCGATGATGCTGGATATATCCGACCGTGCCATATCAAAACACCTGAAGATATTACAGGAACAAAGGATTATCAGGCGCGTTGGAGCAGACAGAGGAGGTTATTGGGAAGTGACTAAATAAATCAGAA